>JAOUFU010000377.1 GCA_029858035.1 Phycisphaerae bacterium | reverse complement strand
CTGGCATACGATATGCTCACTGATGGATACGGCTTCTCGCCGAATGATATTTACCTGCTTAACTATAACGGGAAGGATCCTACCGGAGGCAATCCCAACGGAATGATAGACTATTCGGCAACTCTTACCAACTTACAGACTGTCTTCAATGCGCTTGCAAACCGAGTCGATGAGGACGACGAGGTCTTCATCTGGATTACCGACCACGGCAGGGGCTACAGTGGGCCAACGTATCAGTATTATGGCTACCTTGACGGTCGCGCATCTGTTGATCCTGGGGATGAAGAAGACTATCCGGAAAGCGAATTCAAACTCCGCAGTATATGCACATACGGAGATTACTACTGCAACCACGGCCTCGATGTGTGGAAGGTATGCAAAAGGTATTATTCGGGCAGAGGGTACAACTTCTACCGGAACAAGTACGTTTCGAAACTGAATAATGTATATATTGAAAATGAAGGCGGCAAGGTTTCGGATGACGACATCTACATTGAGCATCTTGTAGACTATGCTCTCGGAGATGCCAACCAGGATGGGTACATTAATACGGCTGAAGGTGAGGTATTCGACTACGACGGCGACGGCAATCCGCCGTACAACCATACTACCGGTGAATTCGATGAGGATGACTGGGGTGAAATCGACAAGCTGGAAGACAACTACAACAACATGAACACGCAGCTTCCCGAAGATGGGCGCCCGTTTCAGCTATTCGACGAAGGAAACCAGGGCAGGTTGTGCATTGACTTGGGATATACAGGCGGGGAGCCCGAGGTTGACGGCTGCGACGAAGACAATGCCGGTCTTTTTGACTGGATGGACGTAAACCAGGACGGTGATTCGGATGATATGGTCAGCGTCGACGAGGTGATATGTTTATACGCGGGAAATCTCTACGACGATGACATGGCCGAGCTTGTTAACCTGTTATCGGCAGCACGAATCACTATTGTTGCAGAGCCTTGTTTTTCCGGCGGTATTGTCGAGGACCTTACTTCGCCGAATCGTGTTATTTGTACCGCCACGATAGAGGAATCTGTCTCATGGGGAAATACTTTCATCCGCGGGTTTGTGGCAGCCCTTCATTGGCAAAACGAATATGGAAGTCATGTAGACGCCGACAAAAATGGGAACGGCTATGTAAGTATGCTGGAGGCGTTTAATTATGCGGCCGGCAATGACTACCTTAGTGAAATCCCTCAATACGATGACAACGGCGACGGCCTCTCACACACAGACCCGGTCCCGGATGGAGGGGACGGAACTCTGGGCTGTACTACATACCTGACTGATGTTCTTGTCGGCAACGTTGACGGCGATAATGATGTTGACTTCGGTGACTATCCAACTTTGGCTTCATACTGGATGGAAACCGGGTGCGGGGGATGCGGCGGCGTCGACTTTAACTGCGACACGAATGTAGACTTCTTCGATTTAGGAGAGTTCATCGCAAACTGGCTGGCAGAACTTTAGTAGCCTTATTGCAAATTCCTCGGCTACGTTCGGAACTTACATTTTTCTTCCGCTTCAGGCTTGCGAATATATTTGGGTTGCAGTGTCACCGGGTCGGCAAATTGTCCGTTGCAGGCCATCTTCCATCCGAGCATGTGAACCTTTTCAGCTCGTGGTGTCCAGCAGGACTCGTTTAGAAAGTGAATGCCCTCGGCCCTGAATTTATCTGCATAGTAAACCAGGCCCTCACCGAGCAGCCAAATTGGTTTTGTTTTGTCGGCGAATTTGTCAAGGAATTGGGAAGCGGTCATTAAGGAATCCGGAAAAATTTTTCTCCAGTTTTTGTCACCTGCCTTTCGTTGCGAATCGCCGGTGTACCGGTATGCTGCTATATAAAACTGGCCCCGCTTGGCATCGAGAACAACAGCGATTTTCTCAACACGGCTCTTTTCCTGGCCCATATAATCGCCAATATTAGAAGCGATAACGTCAAAAGTGTCGACCTTGACAATTTTTACAGTGCTCGCCAGATGCATTATTTTTGCCATACTCACGGCAATTCTCAGGCCGGTGAAGCTTCCCGGCCCGACAGATATATAGATATGCTCAATCTCATCGGGCTTTCGTGAAAAACGGTTTAAGAGGCCGGAAACAGCTGGAAAAACCTCTGAACTGTGTCTCATTGGGCCGGAAAAGGCGGTTTCTGCGAGCAAACGCCGGCCGGTTGCAATTGCAACCGATCCCCTCCTGCCGGATGTTTCAACGGCTAATATTAAGGGCTTTTGTGCCATAATCTTTTTTGAATTGTTGCATTTTTTGCGGATTTTTACTGCTTTTTTGTAGAAAGCCTCGTTGTGCCAATAAAAAAGCGTTTTTTTTGTTTACTATTTTTCCCAACTTTCCTAATTATGCATATTAGTTTACTAAAATAAAGCCAATATATTATCGGCTAAACCTTAATAAATCAATTTTTCGCTTGCAAAAACACGTATTTCTTTATAAACTGGTGTTAATAGTCTAACCTCTCATAATTGGAGGCTGTATAACTTTTGTCGGTTATAATTTAACATGAAAAGTCTTCCGTGGGAAGGTATTATTATCTTTGGCAGGAGGTCTTTATGTTCAAAGAAAGATTTTTGTTTGGACCTTTCGGTAAAAAGTCCCCGTTAATCATTTTGGCATTGGTGTTGTTGCTGGTGACATCTCTGCCGAATGTAGCTCCATGCGAGGAGGTTGGAGCTGAAGAACAAAAGAAGGTGGTCCGCCAGGTTGCTCAGAAATGGATTCAAGATGGGACGGAGCAGTACAACAGAAGTTTCTTCAAGGCAGCGGAACAATCCTTCCTTCGGGCGAAAGAGTACGAAGGATATTTAGATGCTGCAGAGCGTAAGAAACTAAACGAGCTGATAGAGCAGACACACATAGCTGTGCTTGAGAGACAACGGATTTTAGAGCATATTCAAACGGCGGATCAATTAATTCAGCAAGGCGAACTAATAAAAGCCAAAGCGCATCTCGAAAAGGTCAAAGACAATAAGTTTTTGACTGAAGCAGAGCGAAAGCAAATCACAGAAGGGCTTGGCAAATTAGTTACTCAACCAACACAACCGGACGGACAGACGAAACAAATGGTCGACCTTTATAGCCGCAGCGTGGAGCTTTACCGTGCCGGTCAGCTTGAAAAGGCCCTTGCAGGCTTCATTAAAGTTTCTCAGAGCGGCGTATTTGTAGCATCGGAGGGACAAACAGCGGAAGATTATATAAAATTGATTGCTGCAAAGATGAGAACAAAGGCAAGTGCTGAGAGCTTGCCCGTGATCCCTATTACAACTCAAGAGCAGAAGAGACCTGAGGTTGTCCCCATGCCGATAACCGAGCCGGTAACCGAGCCGGTATCCGAGCCGGTATCGGATGTAGGAATCAGCTACATTCAAAAGGTTAATCGTAAAAGGGATATCCGACGAGACTATACGAGAGTAGTTGTTAATGATGCCAACTCAAAAGCACATAGCTACATAAGTCAGAACGAATTCGATAAGGCAAAAGAAGTGGTTGAGGCGGCCCAGCGAGTCGTCTATGAAAACCAGCTGGACCTCGGAGAACTTTTATTCAGGCAATATGACTCACAGCTAAAAGAACAGGCTGATGAAATAGCCCTCCGAGAGAAAGAGATGGCCGAACAGTTGGCGCAAAATAAGCGCATAGCAGCGATTGATGCGGCACAAAAACGCAAAACGCAGATGGAAGCCGACAGAAAGAGAAGAATAGAAGAGCTAATGGAGAGCGCGATGGTTCTTCAGGGGCAGATGCGGTATGAGGAAGCTCTTGGCCAGTTGGAAAGTTTGCTTGTGTTAGACCCAATGAATAACAATGCTCTGATACAGAAGCAGACGCTGGAGGATACAGTTGACCTCCGCAAACAGTTAGAGGTGGACAGGCAAAAGAACAAGGAAAGGGTCAATGTTTTGCGAAAAACTGAAGAGGCCTCGATCCCATATGCTGAAGATATGACTTACCCTAAGAATTGGGATAAAATTATCGCAAGCCCCTGGCGCAAACCAGAAGAGCCGCTCGGGCTGGACCCGATTGATGTAGAGGTCTACAAACAATTGGATGAAATTGTTGACCTTTCAGCACTGACGGCGGATATGCCTTTTACCGAGGCGATACAGGAATTAAAGAATTCTGTTGAGCCGCCATTGAAGATAATTGTCCTCTGGAGAGATTTGGAGGAGACAGCTAACATTTTGGATAATACACAAATTAATATGGATGGAGTACCTGCAATTCGGCTCGGCACAGGACTGGAGAATTTGTTACAAGCGGTTTCGGGTGGATTTTCAGATCTCGACTACGTTGTCCAGAATGGAGTAATCACCATAGCGACCGTAGAATCGCTTCCGAGCAAGCTGGTAACAAGAGTTTATAACGTGACCGACCTGCTTAGCCAACCAGCCTATTTCACCCAGGGCATGATGGGCATGGGCATGATGGGCGGCGGCTACGGCGGTCAGGGCGGTTACGGCGGTGGGGGCTACGGTGGTATGGGCGGCGGCTACGGCGGTCAGGGTGGTTACGGCGGTGGCGGCTACGGCGGTCAGGGTGGTTACGGCGGTGGCGGCTACGGCGGTCAGGGTG
>JAOUFU010000376.1 GCA_029858035.1 Phycisphaerae bacterium | reverse complement strand
GTGGTGCCCTTCGCGGCGCCATCCTCACTCGCGGCAAGGAGGGCGTAGCGCTGATGCGCGAGCACTTGCGAAGTAAAGACTATATTATGTTTTCGGCGGCGGTGCAGGCGGCCCAGGAGATGGAGGGCGGGGATGTTACGAAGGCCCTGACTGATGGATTGGAGGGACTTGGCGCCGACAATCAAATACTGATTATCCTGACGCTCGGCAAACGCGGCGACGCGGCGGCTGTTCCTGCGCTTTCCGGTTTGGCCAAGAGCGGTGACAAAAGCGTTCGGATCGCGGCAATCAAGGCCCTGCCTGATATTGGGGATGCCTCCGCGATACCTGTGCTGTTGGGATTGATAGGTGACAGTGACGGCGAGATATCGAAGACCGCGCAGGAGGCGATTGCAGCACTTCCAGGCGAGGAGGTGGATGCTGCGGTGACGGCAATGTTCAAGAGCAGCGATACCAGCCAACGGCTTACTGCGCTCGAGTTGATCAAGCGTCGCAGGATGACGAATGTAGCTGAGGCCCTGCTCAAGGCAACCAAAGACAAGGATGAATCGGTCCGGACGGCCAGCATCAGTATGCTGGGCGATCTGGCGGGCGAGGTGGAGTTCGGGATGCTGGTCGAGTTGCTGCTTGACGCTAAGGGCCCCGCGGAGATCCGAGCGGCCGAGCGTGCGCTTTCGGCAACCTGTATGAGAGAGACAATACCATCGGCGGGCAAAGTTACTATTATTAAGGCGGTGTATCGGGGCATAGATGGGGAGCGTTCGACCGACGTCACAAAGAAGGTCGCAGAGATGGTCAAGGCCGGTACACTTTCGATAGAGGCCTCCAATGCCAACTTCGGCGATGCGGCGTCCGGCGTCGTCAAGGAACTGCAGGTCGAATTCGCCATCAACGGGGTGACGCAGAGCAAGACCGTCAGGGAAGGTGAGACCGTGACGCTCGGCGCCAGTGTGGTACCAGCGGCCGTTGTTGAGAAACTTTGCTCTGCCCTAGCCAAGGCAGAGATCCCGCAGAAGCTTGCGTTGTTACGAGTTCTGAGCGTGGTTGGCGGGGCGGATGCGATGAAGGCAGTGCGGGCGGCGGTGGATGATTCTAATGCGGAGGTTCACAGGGCGGCCATCCGCGCGCTTGGTTCGTGGGGTAGTATGGATGCGGCGCCACATTTACTTGAATTGGCCAAGAAGGCGACGAACCAGAATGATAAGACGCTTTGCCTGCGTGGTTATCTTGGTTTGGCATCTCGTCCTGATTTGCCCGGCAGGCAGCGATTGTCGATGTGCCGGGATGCAGAGGGCCTGCTTGAGCGAGACGATGAAAAGAAGCTGCTGCTTGGCGCATTGGGTAACATCAACACGCCGGGTGCGGTGGCGATGATCGTGCCTTACCTGAATTCTTCGGGGACGCGAGAGGAGGCCAGCGCTGCTGTTGTGGCGATTTCTGAGAGACTTCTGAAAGGGAAAAACGCCTCGAAATTCGCATCGAGGCTGGTCAAACCTTTAGAGAAGGTGGCGGAAGTTACGACGAACGATAGTATGTCCCGAAAGGCCAAAGGGCTGTTGAAGCAGGCGCAGGAAAAGGCAAAATAGCACCAATCAGGCGGACTTATACGATTAGAGCGATTTGAAAAGACCGTGGTAAACCAGGGCCGAAAAGTCCAGGGCGGACTTGGTCTGTCAGAAGGTTTGCGAGCGTACCAAAGCGACTCCTTTTAGAATCCCTGTTGAAAGTTATCCTGCCTGTGCTAAGATACAAGAGTCAGTAGGGACATTTTTTGATTTATAGTTGAGATTTGTCCAGCAGGATTCAGACAGGTAATGGAATTAGAATTGGAGGTACATAGAAATGGACAGGAAGTTTGTGGAAGGAGTGCTGCTGAGGTGTTTTATCCTTGGGTTTGTGGTGTTGATCATCTGGTTTTTGTTTATCGTAGTCGCAGGAGGATTGGCTTACGATGTCCACGGCAGCATGTTTAAGGAAATCACCGTGCATCAATTCCAGGTAATCCACTACTGCGGTATGGGACTGCTGAAGTTATTTATATTTGTGTTTTTTCTGGTTCCTTATGTCGCGATGCGATGGACTGGCAAAGGCCAGAAGTCGGCTGATTAGTTGATTAAGCGAACGAAGGAGGTAATATGAATAAGGTGCAGGAGGCTGTGTCGGTTTTTCAGTCGGGTTTTAATTGTGCGCAGGCGATTGCCCGTATTTACGGGCCTGAGTATGGTCTTTCGGCCCTGGATGCACTGAAGGTGAGCTGTGGATTCGGGGGCGGGATGCGACGCGGAGATACATGTGGGGCAGTGACCGGGGCCTTGATGGTACTGGGTCTGCGATACGGTCCAAAAGATGTTTCTGACAAATCGGCCAAGAATGATGTTTATTCCAAGGTGACGGAGTTTTGCAGGCGTTACGAGTCCCGCTGCGATTCCATTATTTGTCGCGAGCTTCTTGGTTGTGATATCAGTACCGAGGAGGGCATGGAACAGGCCAAGGAAAATGACCTGTTTGAGACGGTCTGTCCCAAAATGGTGCAGACTGCTGCGGAGATTCTGGAGGAGATGTGCTGATTAGTTGATTAAGCGGGTAACTTTTTAACAACGCTGCCGTTGTTTGTTGTGTGATGTGAGTTTTGTATTTTGAAGGACTGTTTATGAAAGGTTTGTATGCTGTTTTATGTTTTGCTGCCTTGATACTGAATTCGTGTGCGACGGTTCCGAAATTGACGGCGGAGGACAGGAAGAGGGACATCCAATTCCTTGCAGACTGGGCGAGAGATTACAGCCCGTTTGTCAAGTTAGCAGCGAAACACAAAGGAACTCCGAGCTATGAGGCTTTGCTGCCGAAATACCTGGAATATGCCGAGCAGGCCGAGAGTAACGAAGAGTTCTATCAGGTGGTCAGTGAGTATAATAAATTGATCTGCCCGGCAGGCCACGGTGGTCTGATAGGGGAAGACGTTTTAAGAATGGCCAGGATAGGGATTTTATTAGGTATAATTGATGTTGATATCAATCCCTTTACGGTCGAGAATGCCATATATTGGCCAAGGCTTGTATACGGGAGACTATCCACTCGCGCGCATCCTCCATTTGGCATTACATATAAGGACGACAAATACCTTACCGATGACGACTGGGAGGTGGAGGGTGTAACTGTGCCGGGAGGTTCGCAGATTGTCAAAGTCAATGGAATGAGCTGTTCGGCCTATCTGGATTTTATAAAGGAAAACACACCGCTGAAATACGACGCATATCCGAAGGACTGGACAAAGAATTATTTGTTGATTATCGACGAAGGAGAAGATTTCAAGGGTTGGCAGGTTGATTTTCTCCTGCCCGATGAGTCAATACACAGCGCGTTCGTGCCCAAGATACAAGGATTACCCGCTCCAAAGAAAGAAAGAATTCAAACAGTCGAGGCGAAAGATAATTGTACGTGTATCGAACTGACGGATGAGGTGGCCTATATTCGAATCAAGAGTATGTCGCCGGGTGCTTGGGGTATTATCTTTCCGAGCATTTACGAAAAAGACGGGAAGATTATCAAGGCCTTTCTCGACAGTGCTAATGGAAAATACCGCAAGCTTATCATAGACGTGAGGAACAACTGGGGCGGGTCACCGTATTATGTTTATGAGAACCTGGTCCGTCCGTTTCTGGACGAGAGCGTGACATATGACCAGGTTGCGGGAATCAGGAGAAAGTATAGAGATAATATGAAGAAATCGGTTCTTAAAACACTGAGAAAGTGGTGTTCAGGTAAGAAAGAACATGTTGTAAGTACAGAGGAAATTGATGCACCTGAGGGCTTTGATACAAGTGAGTGGGTTTTCTACCGGCTCAGGCGCAGGATCGAACCTCGTAACCGTTATAACTTCGACGGCAGTGTTTATATTTTAGTGGACGGCAGCACATTTTCTGCAGCGGATGATTATGCCAACGCGGTTAAACGGATTGGGTTCGCCAAGCTTGTAGGCCGGAACACTAGCGGCGGCTGTGCTGCTTATATAGGGCCGCCCGCAATAAAATTGCCTGCCAGCGACATGATATTCAGGGTGGAAACAGAGATGGTGATCAATCCTGACGGAAGCATTAATGAGCTGTTCGGGACGCCGCCCGATATAAAACTTGAGCCAGCCGACCCACCGAAATCAATTACTAAGGAAGAGCTGCTCAAGGATGAATGGATAAAGAAAATAATCGACGAAATGTAGAAATAAACCGCAGCGGAGGCGGGAGGTAAACAAGGCCGGCATCCGGAAAAAAGGGTGATCTCGGGGGAATTTTTGTTGCTTAGGTCCGGGATTAAGTGTATAATAAAAACTGAGTAAAGTCGTTTTTTATATAGCCATTTCATTCTTTAACAACAAGGGGAGCCAAATGAGCGAACTGAAACAAAATAATGTTCGGGAGGTTGGGCGGAGAGGTTTTACGTTGATTGAGCTGCTTGTGTCGATATCCATCATGGCGGCACTGATGTCTATTCTTCTTCCTTCGCTGAATCGTGCCAGGGAACAGGGCCAGCGGGTGGTGTGCCAATCCAACATGAGGCAGCTATCCTTTGCGTGGTATATGTATGCTACGGACAATGAAGACCACCTT
>JAOUFU010000375.1 GCA_029858035.1 Phycisphaerae bacterium | reverse complement strand
AAGTTAAAGGTGACAGAATAATCGTCAAGCCTGTAAGCGGTCAGCTCAAAGAGGTGAATCTCTGGCAGGCCGGCAATGAAAAGGCCCGGGACTTTCGCGTTGATGCCATCGGGCGGGTCTGGAAAAGCTCGCCGCTCGAACCAAAGGCCAACGGACGGTATGTAGCTAAGGTGCCGGAGCCGAATGAAGGCTGGACGGCGTTTTTCGTCGAGATGGTTTACGACAGCGCCGAGGTTGTCCCTCATAAGTTTACCACGCAGGTGCACGTCGTCCCGAAGCGCCTGCCTTTTGAGGATAAATTCAAAGAATAACTGAGAATGTAAAATTTAGAATTGCCTCTCAGTTCGATGCTTGATACTCGATGATAGAGTGAGAAATTCTCTTGAAGTATTAGAGGAAATACGGTAAGTGTGGAGCGGTTGAATAAGAAAGGAATTGAGATGAAAAAGAAGATATGTTTTCTTTGTTTATTTTTATTTGCTGCCGGTTGCAGGCAATCGCCGGAGAAAGATGAAAAAGACGTCAATGTGGTTTTTTGTGATGATCAGAGTTTTACGATAACTGTTCCGGAAGGAATTGAACAAGTCTCGTCCTGGTCGGGCACGTGGAAATCGGATGAGGAGGACGGTCACGGTGGTGCGTTGAAGTGCGTGGCGTGGCGCGTTGATGGTATGCAGTGGAAGGCCCGGTTCGCCGGCTACTGCAACCGGCAATTTTTCTATGAAATTGCAATGACCGGCCGGGAGAAAGACGAAAGGGTCGTCTTTTCCGGTAACGCGGACCTCGGGGAGGATGACGGTAAATATACATGGACAGGAGATATCGTGGGTACAAAGTTCGACGGCAGGTACGAATCTGAAAAGGGAAAAACGGGCAGCTTCACAATGCAGCCGGTTAGTCAATAGGCACGGTTCGAAAATAAGCTTCGATAATCTGGATCCCCGATTAGGACATTCGGGGACAAGCGGGCTAAATCGATAGTATATAGTCTTTAGCCGGTTGCGGCCGGGAGGGCCGGCATCCTTTCTCAAGGGTAAAAGATACTGGCATAATTGATGCTTGAACTTCGTCCCTTGCCTCTCTCATCCCCGCATTCACTCATTTACTCAATCCCATTCACTCATTTTCGCTTCCCCTCATCATTTTTGCATTTTGATTTTTAATTTTTAATTTTATTTTGCTACCTATAGGTAGTCGGCCAATAAGCATCACTCCGTACATTACCTCAAAAATGCTACTTATAGTATCGTAGACATGCTGTTTTTATCGATCAACAATACCCTCACTTATGAAAAGCAATATAAATGAGGAAGTAGGTTTTAACATACGGAGAATTCGTGAGGAACGCGATATATCTCAAGAGGAACTGGCTTCCTTGGCAGGTCTTCACAGGGCTTATATTGGCCAAATCGAACGCGGGGAAAAGAACATCGGACTGAAAAATCTCGAGAAAATTGCCAAGGCATTAAGAGTTAATATTAAGGTTTTACTGGATATTTCCGCTATTGATAAATGACTGGTATTTTGCTAAATTGCTATTTTATTGATTATTTAGGGGCAGATAAAATGAACCTTCAAATAATAACCAATCCATCGACCGATATATTTATTGATCTTGTTAAAACATCACAAGAACAGCTTTTGGCAAGTCCTTTTATTAAAGCTAACGTGGCAAAAATGATATTGGACAATAAGCCGACCGAAGCGAAAATATCTTTGCTGACCAGTTACAAGCTAACGAATTTCTATCGACAATCATCCGACATAACAGCTCTGAGATATTTTATCGAAAACAAGATAAAAGTACGGAACTATCCGACACTGCACGCGAAAACATATATTTTCGACTCGGAGCGTGCTATCATTACATCGGCCAATTTGACTCTTGGCGGGCTTCAAAACAACTACGAGTGCGGCGTTCTCATAGAAGATTCGGATACTGCCGGAAGACTCAAATCCGAATTCCTGCAACTTTTTTCAGATGAAGAAAAAGCATCTACGGTCACTGAGGAAATTATTTCCACAACAGAAGATATTCTTTCTAAAGTGCCCAAGGAGAAAAGGACCAAATTTGAGAAATCCGAAAAGGATTTATTTCCAAAGGAACCTTACGAGCCGGAAGATGACTTGTACGGCGGCGGTGTTAAAACCATAGCTAATACATTGTCAGGCTGGCGGCTGGATACCTTCAATGTGGTTTCTAAAATCCCTGTTAACATTTTTAAATTGGATCAAGTATACGCACACAAACAACACCTGCAGGAGTTACACCCTGAAAATCAAAATATAGAAGCCAAGATAAGGCAGCAGCTACAGGAACTAAGGGATTTAGGATTGGTAGAATTCCTTGGCGGAGGGGTCTATAGAAAATTGTGGAAGGACGTTTAAGACAAATCCGTGAACTCTTAAATTGCAATATGTAGTCGAAATCATTAATCAAAAAAATTTTGCATTTTTATAAGATTGCTACCTATAGGTAGTTGATCAATATCATTTTCTGATCAACGATCCCGGCAAAAATGCGCTTGCTAATAATGCAAGGATTCAGAGTCGGGATTTGTGATAAGTAATAATTCGTCCAATTTAATCTTTGATGTGCCGGAGATACCTCTGGAATGGACTACTGTCTGGTCATTTCCGGAGCGTGGCAGTTGGGCGACCCATAATCCGAAGTATCGTGGCAATTTCGCCCCGCAGATAGCCAGAAATATCATCGAGATGTACTCCGAGCAGGGCGATTCCATACTGGACCCGATGGTAGGAGCGGGAACGACGCTTATCGAGGCAAAGCTGCTGGCAAGAAACGCCCTGGGTATGGATATCAATCCGGAGGCGGCCGAACTTGCAAAAAATGCCCTGTGCTTCAAACACCATCCGTCAAGCAAACAAAAAGTAAAAGTTGGCGATGCACGGGACCTGTCCTTCTTGGAAGATAATTCGTTTGACCTTGTTTTAACACATCCTCCTTATATGAATATCATCAAATACTCGGAGGGCAGGATACCCGAAGACCTGTCGAATATCGGCAGCCTGCCGAAATTCTGTGACGAGATGGAAAAAATTGCCAATGAATTGCTGCGTGTATTAAAGCCGGACAAATACTGCGCCATCCTTATCGGCGAGACACGCAAGGGCAAACACATGGTTCCGCTGGCCTTTAACGTCATGGCCCGTTTCTTAAAGGCCGGCTTCATATTAAAAGAGGACATTATAAAGGTCCAGCACCATTGCAAATTTACCGAGCGTTGGCGGTGGAAAGCCAAAAAGGACAAGTTCTACCTGATTATGCACGAGCACCTGTTTGTCTTTCGCAAGCCCAATGACGGCGAGGACCTCTCCCGGCTCAAATTCAGCCGATCCTTCAATGATTATTGATTAGTGATAATTGATTATTAAAATTGCCGCTTCGATTGACGCCCATAAATGTTTAAGAAGCAACTACGAACTACTGTAAACTGAAAACTTGCGACTGGCAACTAAATTAACCTATCGCCCAGCGATTCCACAATTTTGCACTTTAAGTTGTGGTTTTACACTTTTCACCTTAAATTTTAAATTCTCTTCGTGCCGGAGCTTGTCCCCCGTAGCTTTAGCGAAGGTGGATGTCTTAGTGGCTAATTCCCTCTATGTCCTCTGTACTACTATCTATCAACTCCTTGTTTTTTCTGCGTGTTTTTTCAATTAGGATGTCATAAAATCATTATTATCAAAGCCTTGCGTTCGCATATTCTGTTTTGAATTTGCCTTTTTTTGTTCATTTGAATTTGTTTCGGATTTAGGATTTAGAGCTTCGGATTTGGTTGCGGCCAAAGGCCGTGCCGTGCCCTCTGTGGCAATTTTTTTTTCAAAAAAGTTTATTTTTTCATTTTTTTGTTGGTTAAATCTTCTATGCTCTTGGTGCCCTTTTAAGATTCTGATAAGTCGCGAAGAGCCATACTGACGTAAATGACAGTTCAATAATTTTTTTTATGGAGATTTTGAAATGATAACCGGAAACATGGTGAAAATAAGAACCAAGAGGTATTTCAGCGGACAGCCCTTATGGTTTATAACAGGAAAAGTGCTGGATTCTTCCGAAAACTGGGTAAAAGTTGAGGGCAAAGGAATAGGATTTTTTCATGGAAAAGTCGATCCAGTCGACATTGACGAGGATATACGTGTTCTTCTTCTTCCAAGAGAGAATATCGCTCATATAAGAATTCTCCCTGATGATTTTGATATTACGAACATTAATGTTGAGAGAGTGGGATTTAGGTATTACATAAAAGTAGAGAATGCACCTGATGCAAGCCTGGGTGAAGGTCCTGAAAAAGCGTAATTTGCGTTTTTGTTATTTTCAGAGATTATTCGTGGATGGTGGAGAAAATTTATTACGGGCAGGCGAGTTCTGCAAAATGGCCCGGGAATCCACATTTACGACTTCGATTTGATGTTGATCCGCTTTCTTGCATCGTAACTTTGGCCGGTGTGCTTCAAGATTTCGAGAGGCCGCGTGTAGAATTTGCGGCGGACAACTTTGGCCGATTATTTTGTTAAAATAGTTGGATTTACATTGAACATTTAGAAACAGTTTGGTATAATATGAACGACAATTGAGAATTGAGCCTGCACCGTGA
>JAOUFU010000374.1 GCA_029858035.1 Phycisphaerae bacterium | reverse complement strand
AGCTACGTAGCCGGTAATGCTATTGTCCCCGGCCAGCAGTACAGTCGTGTTGCCGGTCTTTGATACTACTCCGTCACTGCTGTTGTTGACTGCGCCGCTATGGCCCATGATGGTGAAAAGAGATTTTCGCAATGGGTAGCTCTTAGCACGTATTGCGGTGCCGGCAAAGCTATACATGCTGGCTGGATTAAGGCCTGTAAACTCAATCTCCGCCCACCAGCCCGGATCGCCGTAGTAAACAAGGTATCCGCTCAGGTCCACAATATTATTGAATATTTCATAAGCATCCGTACCCGCTGCGGGATTTCCGCCGGAACCGGTGCTTACCTGTAATCCTTGGGGACCCATTGTGAACGTTACAGTAGGCATTCCAAGATCGCTGCCGGTGGCAAAATTTTTCAGCTTTCCGGAGCTATTACTACTGTCATTATTGTGGATAGTCCAGTTGGTCACATTCTCTGCAGTGAAATCACCAGGCCCTCTGTGGCTGTCGTTGTAGGCAACAGTCGGCTGTTGGCCGATGCCGAAGCCCAGACCGGTCTTTTCGGTTTTCCATGCTGAGTCATTGTAGCCAACAGCGGTCCAGCCGGTTCCCAAACCCGAATCACCGATTGTGGGCACGTGATAAGAAACACTCGCGCCCTGTGACACGAGCTTCGTGGCGTACTGTGTCAGGCCGTACGAGATATTGAGTAATTGCTGGGGATACACCGGAGCATATTCGTGAACGACGACATTGCCGTCGGGCGCCGTCAGTGCCAGATACTCACCGCCCTGGTCGAGTTCGAAGTTGGTGTGATAGTAATCGTCGGGATCAAGATATGGGTAATTGGATGGGTTTTCCAGGTAGGTCTTGCCCGAGGCAAAGACAATCCGGAACTCACCGGGCTTAATCTCGAGTCCATCCGGGAATTGCCATTTGTCCAGGTTGTCTTTATTGTCTGTCAGGTGCCAGCCATCCAGATTAACAGTTGCGCCAATGGGATTGTAAATCTCAATCCAGTCGGAGGATTCACCATTTCCATCCAGCAGCTCGTTCGGATCCAATGGCAGTATTGGAGCGCTGGCCGCCATAAACTCGCTGATGAGAAGGTGTGGTTCTTCTATCAGCCAGTTATTTGACATCAGTGCAAAGTCGACCATATTTACGCCGTCAGCGCTATCTATGTCTGCAATGCAACCTGGTACAAAACAGCCCGGGTGCAGCCACTGCCAGGCAAAAGTCCTCAGGTCTTTGATATCAACCCTGTAGTCCTTATTGAAATCGCCAACGAGTTGCAGTTGAGCGACAGCCGAGCCGGCTGAAAATACTATCAATACAAGTGATAGCAATGATGTTTTTACAGATCTGGGCATCTTTATTTCCTTCCTCACCGATGTTTTAGGCCACTGGCCGTGGTTTCTTCTTCGTGGATTCCCATTTTGCGATCTTTTACAAAACAGGATTCCTCTAACTTGTGGGTCCCGGACAAAAAAAGCGCACATACACTATAACTGCTATATTATAACATTTATGGGACATTAGAGTCAATACATTTTTTGCTAAGACGCGGCTGTTCAGGGATTTAGGACAAAGCCCAACCAAAAGATATAGAGAAGAAAACTACTCTATACCTTTCACAGACATAAGGTAAAAAAACTAATGTTTCAAAAACAGATTGCCCGGTAATTGTTTTATTAAGCCCTTGAGGCGGAGGGAAATTAAGCCGGCGTTTATACTGCCCGGCGCTAAGTCGGTCTCCGCGATGATTTGGTCTATGTGCGATGGCTCTCTACTTAGATAATCGTAAATCGTTTTTTCCGGAACACTGAGATTCAAGCGGCTCGCATCAAATAAGGGAGTCTCGACCTTTTCAGATGCCTTTGCCGCCGCTTCGGTAACATGACTTTGTAGTTGTTGGCCGATGTATCCGAGAGCTTCCATCACATCTTCGACTGATTCGATTAGCTTTGCACCCTGTTTTATCAACTGATGAGCACCCTTGCTCAACGGCGAGTCAATTTTGCCCGGCACGGCCATCACCTCACGATTATTGTCCATCGCGGCCTTGGCGGTAATCAGCGCTCCCGAACGTGAGCCGGCCTCGACAACAATCGTGCCCAGTGACAGCCCGGATATTATTCTGTTGCGAGGCGGGAAGTTCTCCATCAGCGGCTCGTACTGCAGCGGCAATTCGCTGATGCAGGCGCCTGATTCGGCGATAAGATCAAAAAGCTTTTTGTTCTCCGGCGGGTAGATATTTGCCAGGCCGCAGCCCTGCACTGCAATTGTGCGTCCATTTGCTGATAGCGCACCCTGATGTGCGGCGGTATCTATTCCGCGGGCCATTCCCGAACAGATAGTAAAGCCGGCTGAGGCTAAAAAATGTGCAAGGCGGGAAGATTGTTCCTGACCATAAATACTGCAACGCCGGGAACCGACTATCGAAATGCACAAGCTGTCCTGACGAGTTAAACTGCCCTTGATATAGAGGACCGGCGGAGGGTCGTAAATCTGCTTCAATACGGGTGGATAACGCTTATCATCAAGGTTGATTATCCAGACGCCAAGTTTCTCGGCCAGTTGGAGTTCTGCGGTTGTATCGAATTTGTCACGCGTTGCGGCAATTTGTTCGGCAGTTTTGAAACCTACTCCATCTATTTTGGCCAGCTCACTGACCGAAGCACCCAGGGCGCGGTCGACTGAGCCGTAATGGCTGATAAGCTTTCCAAAGGTAATCGGGCCGACGTTGTCGAGCCTGATTAATTTGAGCCATTTTTCTATATCGACGGAATTTTGCTGTGATTTTGCCATCCGGTTAACGAGTAGGCGCGCCCCCTTGAAATTGGATTTGTTTTACATAATTCGTTGCTCTATACTTGATTCTGGATTCTCGATACTTGTGAACATTACATTGATTATTCCCCCAAGGGATTTTCGCTTCACTCCAAGGTTGTTGACTATATTAGCCTATTTTAACATATTCATTTTTGTATATATTATACATCGCGGGATGTGGCCGTAAAGGGAAATCAAAGATTAAAATGGGAAAATCAATAAAATAAAAAGTTCAAGTGGAAAGTGTAAAACCACAGCTCAAAATGCAAAACTGTGGAGGCCCTTCGGGCAGACTTTTATTTTAGGCGGATTGGGTGTCGAAGACGGTTGTGAATTTTCTTGTCTGGTGCATGTTCTCTGGCTATAATGATTTATGTAAAAACGTCAAATTGACAGGGAAGGTATGTCTTTGGTGTCGCCTATGGATATGACGATGGCTTTTGGGCCCCATTTGGCGATAAGTGGCGAAATGGGAATCCCCGCATTGAGAGATGACAAGTCGAGCAAGGTTGAGTTCAAAAGAAAAGCAAAATGGGAACCCAATCAGTATTTCATTCGTCCGGTTTAAGGGAGAGAATACGGGAACAACCGATATGGCGGGAGCAGAACATTTGGAGACAGCCGGAGCAGGACGAAAAAGAAAAAAAGCTGTAAAAGCACAAATTAAAGGGTTATAGGAATTGTAAATAAATGTTGCGCTATGCATAACTGTCAGCAAGCCATCCCCAAGCTTCGCTTGAGGCTGCCACTCGTCCGAAGAGATGAAAAAAATGCTGTAAAAGCACAAATTAAGGAGTAAATGGGCGATTAATCGCATTTTGTGTCGTCAGGCATTCCCGCAGGACGCCTAACAATGCTGCGGATTGCCAAAGAACGGAAAGAGCGAAGGAGATATCGAAATGTTAGATAAGATAGAGATATTCGAAAATGAAGTTGTAATGCTTCTGATTGGTGTGGGTGTTTTGATATTTATTCTGGGGAGCCGGGCGCGACTGAAAAGCCTTCCGGCGTCGAACATCCTTATCGCGGGCTTCTACGTGCTTCTGGCAAGCTGGACTGTGACAGTGCTGGAAGGTTTCTTTTGGGAAGGGATTCTGAACTACATTGAGCATGGCTGCAATGCTGTTAGCGCCTTATTTGTGGCTGTGTGGTGTTGGAAGGTATTTGGAAGGGGAAATCCAACCAGAAAGGAGGCTTTGTAATGCACCCTGTTGTAGCAGCTTTTGACCTGATTACTTTCCTGGCATCGGGGGTTGGGCTGATTTTCCTGTTGAGAGGTTGGAAGCGGTCTTTTCAGCCGAAGGCCAAATTGGTGTTTGTGGGGCTTCTAATTTTTACTATGTTTTATGGCTTGTGCCTTTTCGTCGAGTGGTACTTTGGTACCAAAAGCTGGGACAGGGTGGAGGACATCATTGGGGCATTGATTCCGATGTGGTGGGCATTTGTCGTCTACGCCTTTCTGACGGGAATCGTGGAAGAAGAACTGCGTGAGAGAGAATCACAGTTTGTAGAGCTGTTCGATAATGCGCCTATCGGTTACCATGAACTTGATACGCAAGGACGTATTTTGCGAGTAAACAGCACAGAACTGGAGATGTTAGGGTACACCGCAGATGAGATGTTAGGCAAGCCTGTGTGGGAATTTTCGGCCGACAAAGAGAAGTCGCGTGAAACGGTTACCGATAAGCTGGCCGGCGACATACCACCCGGGCGGATATTCGAGCGCACGCTTCGGCGAAAGGATGGAAATACGCTTGCAGTGCTTGTTGGTGTTCGGCTTCTGCGCGACAAGGCCGGAAACATCAGCGGCATCCGCTCAACC
>JAOUFU010000373.1 GCA_029858035.1 Phycisphaerae bacterium | reverse complement strand
TGCCTGCTCGATAGTATAACGCATGAAATAAATCATTCGCTCACTCATCCATCCGATACTGCGCGGCAATCCCGCCCGCGGATGAATGACAAAGGCATGAACTTCGTGAGCCTGGAAATCCGCCAATTGACGATCTATTTCTTTTTCCGACAGATTGTCATTCCAAAACCAGAACGGACATAATGAAAATTCTCTTGATGGATTCAACCAGCCTTTGGGCAATCCGGTTTCCTTTATATTGGCATCGGCAAAACCATGCAAACCACCGAAGAGTAATAATCCAAACGTCCGTTCACCTGTAGTTTTCAAAAAATCACGACGATTCATTTGCATAAATTCCTGCTAACCTAATGACGTTAATCCCAGCTTGACTATTGTAATTGATTGATGGCTTTCTGCACAAAACTTCCTGCAAACCTCTCTCTGTCGGAAAGAACCAAAAAAACCTTGCAGAATGCAAAGACATTCTCTTATTATAAGCCCAATCCTGTCAACAAAATACGGTAAAAAGAAACTATGGCGAAAATAACTTTCAATCTTGAGGAAATTATAGAACTCTTTATTTCCAACAAACTTTTACCTCCGGAGATAATACGTGTAAGAGTAAAAGACGAAAAAGTCCATTTCGTGATTAGGACGAACACATTCATTCTGCCATTTATTCCTGCTTCGTTAAAATACTTGAGTTTTAGCGATAACAACGCGATATTTGAACTCACCATTGTCAGCGGCCATCTAAGCAAAGCTAAAAACTGGCTTAACCAGGCACTGAAACTCAAGATTCCGGCATATATGAAGCTTGATTATCCTCAACTTTCTGTTGATGTTGACAAGCTGCTCAAAGAAAAGAGTTTTACAGGCATTCGAGTAAAAGACATCCTTTACGAGGCCGGAGAGTTTACTATTATAACTTGCAATAACTAAGCGGACTTATTTTTTCTTTTCAGGCTGACTTGCTGTTCCTTTCTGGTAAACCCTGACGTAATCGATGTAGAACTTTTGGGGGAAAATGGAGTCATCGATTCCCTTTTGCCCGCCCCACGCTCCTCCAATGGCGGTGTTCAGAATCAGGTATTGTTCCTTGTCATAGGGCCAGGCCGCTTCGCCGGAGCCTTCGTTTTCATAGGTGAAGTATTTATTGTCATCAACGAAGAAATCTATCCGGTCGGGATACCATTCGATAGCATAAATATGGAATTCTTTATAAGGTTTCGAGACTCTGATAGATGATCCCTTGCCTGTATTGATGGCATGGTTGTATTTTTTCGTATGGCTGTTGGCACAGATTCTATTAGGATCGAAACCGACATTTTCCATGATGTCAATTTCTCCACAGGTGGGCCAGCCTACCTCTCTTATATTGGTCCCTAACATCCAGATGGCGGGCCAGGTTCCTCTGCCGGTGGGTAACTTGGCACGCACTTCGATACGGCCGTAACACCAACTGGCTTTACCACTTGTTATAAGACTTGCTGATGTATAGTCGGCATATTCACGGCTGAGGTTCCATCTGCCTCCGCGTTTTGTGTCCGGGTTATAGTTGGGGTTCTTGAATTTTTCTTTTCTCGACTCGATAATCAGCGTTCCATTTTCCACTCGTGCATTCTCTTTGCGGGCCTTTGTGTAGTACTGCAATTCACGATTGCGGATAAATCCCACTTCGTAATTCCATTTTTCAGGATTTGGCAGCCCGGAATTATTGAACTCGTCCGACCAGACCAGCTTCCACTCACTTCCCCAGGCGGTAGGCACTGAGAGAATAGATACCACGAAGTAATAAAGTAGTTTCCTGCCCATCTCTGTCTCCTTTACTAATCAAGGCCTTATTCTTAACACAAAAACAAGCTCACCTCTAATACGACCCACAGAATACCACCATTTGCTGTTTTCCGCAAGGACAATACCACCCCTTGACAACATCATAGTCTGTGGTAAATTGGTTGGGAATTTTTGCTGTGTATATTATTGAAATTGTAGCGTTCAGAAACACCGCCTATGAAATCAAATTGGAAATCTCAGGTTACAGCAAAGCTGGATGTTGGCAGGGATGTGTCGGCGTGGTTACTGTTGGGTACGAATATAGCGACGATCATCTGGGCACAGGTGGCGGCGTGGGACCTTGGCACGATCATGTGGGTGTACTGGAGCCAGAGCATGTGTATCGGGGTGCTGTGGTTTTTCAAGATTCTCACTTTGCGGAAGTTCTCTGTTAAGGCGGACGGGATGATTGAATTATACAAGGTCAACGACCAGGTTGTGGCACTTACCAAGGATCAGCGGATAATGCTGGCGGTTTTCTTCTTGCTCTTCTACGGCTTCTTTCATTTGTGGTTCGGCATCTTTCTCGTGATGCAGTTTGGGGTGAAGGACTTATGGTCGATTATACTGATGTCGGCCGTATTCGTGGGGTATCAGGCCTACTCGTTCTTCTACAATCGAAAGTGGGAGCAGGGGCGTAACCTGAATATCGGCGGGATGATGTTCTTTCCATTACTTCGGATTGCTCCGATGTTTTTGATTTTTATGGTGGGTGTGCTTTGGATTGAAAGCCAGCCGGGCAGTTTCAGTGTGCGGGCGGCAATGGTGCTGTTTATGGTACTCAAGACTGTGGCCGATGTTTCGATGCATGTTGTGGAACAGAGGAAATTTGCATAAAGACTGGTACATAAGATGGGGTCATTGATCTCTCCCAACCTTGCCCTGCTTGACAACATCACAATCTGTGGTAGAGTGGGTGGGAGCAAGTGCTATCCTTGTGACGTGATTACCGTTTCCGTGTTCTTTTGAAAGGAGAATTTGATGGATTTGAAAATACCAAGCATCTCTCTCATCGCCTTCATAGCCGGCCTACTGGGACTCGGCTTAGGAACGATTGGCATAATTAACGAGAGCGATAACATCGGCCCGGCCGCAATATTGATCGCCTCGGCAATAGTAGTAGCCGCAAGCATGATAGCAATGGCCGTAGTCTACATTACAGACAAGATCATCCAAAAACAAGGCGATTAGGGAAAAGTTGAGACAGGCAACAGGATTTAGCCCTGTTCCAACAGGATGATTGGGCCGTTTCCAACTGCCCAAAGGACTCAGAAAAACAGTCAGAAATGACCCTAAGCCCTACTCCTGTTTCATTTTTCCTTTGAAGAGCTAAGCTTGACCCAGGCAGTAATGCCAATGTATGCTGCCAATGCTACGCCAATTGCTCCAACAATACCGGCCCCCTCCCCCATCTCCTCAGCCACAAAGCCAGCTGAAATCGCCAGGATGCTGCATCCAAGAATTATGCATGCTCCAAGAAACTTGATTTGATTGTTGTCCATGTTCTTGTCCTTTGGAAAGAGTATTCGATCTTCGACAATCGACTGTTCTGCTTATTCTACATACCACCGTTCCCAAGTACTTCCCCATCATAATACTGCAAATTCCAAAGTGTCATTCCAAGTCCAGAACTACTCGAAACCCGAAGTAGTTGCCGCGAAAGTCAGGTGGGTTCCCCTCACGCTCAGCAGAGCGGCAGAACCCTGGGAAGCTGAACCAGGAGCCGCCCCGACGCACACGATCGCTTCCCGAATCGGGGCCATGCGGATCGGTCACAGGGCCTTGAGGATAGTCACCGAGCCAATCGCTGCACCACTCCCAGACATTACCGTGCATGTCGTAGAGTCCGAATCGGTTTTGTGAGAAGCTGGCCACATCGATGTACTCCCGCCTCTCGACACCCTTAGTGCCACTGCCATACGTAACGCCACCATCATAATTCGCTTGGTCTGTGCTGATCGTCTTGCCCGTGTTGAAAGGGGTGGTCGTCCCCGCCCTGCACGCATATTCCCACTCGGCCTCCGTTGGCAGCCGAAACTTACCGCCCTGAGTTTGAGTGAGTTTGTCGCAGAATGCAACCGCATCATCCCATGAAACCTTATCCACCGGTCGATTGGGTCCTTTGATGTCGCTTGGATTGCTGCCCATAACGGCTTCGTACAGGGCCTGCGTCACCTCCGTAACGCCCATGTAGAACGGCTTTGACAGAATCACCTCGTGCCGGGTTTCATCCGCATGACGGCCGGATTCAGTGGAGGGAGAACCCATCATAAATCGTCCCATAGGTATTTCAACAAACCGAATTAGAACGCCGCTGGCAACTTCGACCTCCTTCGTGTTTAGCTGGTTCTCTTGCTCTTCTGATTTGCCCGCGGGTTCCTCAGATTTGCAGCCAGCAAGCCCGCATACAATACAAACAAGGATACAAAGAAACAGGGTTCCAGATATCTTTTTAGTTGTCGATTTCATATATGCTCCCTTATCTGATGGTTAACACGACTTTGCTCGTGGTTGAGTACAGCCCAAACACCACACTATTCTGCCTATTCCACATAGCACTGCTCCCAAATGCTCCCGAACAGGATATCACAATTTCCAGGCAGGGGCAAGAGAAATGCCCTGCTTGACAACATCACAACCTGTGGTAGAGTTGTGGGAGTTTTGAGACACTATTATTATGTTGAGTGAATTTGTTCAAAAAGAAAGGAATGGCTATGGATTTGAAAACTGCGACAATAATTACCATAATTGGCATATCTATCCATTTTGTACTGGTTCTTTTCGGCAATCTTGGATTCCGTTATTTATATCAGATATCGCCGTACTTA
>JAOUFU010000023.1 GCA_029858035.1 Phycisphaerae bacterium | reverse complement strand
GCGCTTGTTTCTGAGAAAAATGATAATATAGATGCCTTTCTCTGCCCCGGCCATGTCAGCGTGATAATCGGCTACGGCGCCTTTACCGAGATTGTGGAACATTACTCACGGCCGTGCGTCGTGGCAGGCTTTGAACCGATGCAAATAATCGAGGGACTCGCCGAAATCTGTGGC
This sequence comes from Phycisphaerae bacterium, assembly GCA_029858035.1. Classification (GTDB taxonomy): domain Bacteria; phylum Planctomycetota; class Phycisphaerae; order Sedimentisphaerales; family Anaerobacaceae; genus CS2-K091. Next base: position 19,251 of record JAOUFU010000023.1, on the reverse strand, counting down.
CAACTGACCGCAGGCAAAGCCGAATTAACATCGGTATACAAAGCTGCCGTAACTGAACAAGGCAATACGACCGCGCAGAAAATCATGGCCGATTGCTTCGAAGAAACCGACGGTTACTGGCGAGGGCTGGGAAAGATTGAAAAAAGCACACTCAAACTGAGAGACAAATATAGACAATTAGACGCTCTTACACGATTTAACATGACCGAGGTACCGGGTGAGGACACCAGTGGCTGTCGCTGCGGCGAAGTATTATGCGGACTGATAGAGCCGCCGGAATGCGGCTTATTCAAAAATCGCTGCACCACCGAAACACCGGTCGGCCCGTGCATGGTAAGCTCTGAAGGGGCCTGCGCAGCGTGGTTTAAGTATGGCCCGGAGAGATAACACAAACAATGACAAAAGCCAAACACGACAGAATCTTACTTGCGCACGGCGGCGGAGGACAATTGACGGATGAATTAATCCGCCACCATATTCTACCGAACTTCAAGAATGACACCCTCGCTGAGCTGGCCGATTCGGCAAAGTTAAATCTCAACTCAAAGTCTGTGTTCTTTACGACGGACAGCTACGTCGTCAAACCGCTATTTTTTAACGGCGGTGATATCGGAAAGCTTGCCGTTTGCGGGACGGTAAATGACCTGGCTGTCGCCGGCTCAAAGCCTGTTGCCCTGTCATTGTCGCTGATAATCGAAGAAGGTTTTGATTTTGAATCCCTTGATAAGATTTTAGCCAGTATCAGCGAAGCAGCCCGACAAAACAATGTGAACATTGTTACCGGTGACAGCAAGACCGTTGAAACAGGGGCGGCTGATAAAATTTTTATAAATACGGCGGGAATTGGAGAAAAATTACCCGGCGTGGACTTGGGATTCGACAAGATTGCAGCCGGCGACAAAATCATTATCAACGGCACGATTGGTGACCACGGCATGACTATTATATCACAGCGGGAAGGTATCAAATTTGAATCGCCGCTGCAAAGCGACTGTGCAGGCCTGGCAGGATTAACCTGCCAACTGCTGGAGAATACAAAAGGCGTGAAGTTTATGCGGGACCCAACCCGCGGAGGATTAGCTGCAACACTCAACGAAATCTCAAAAGCAAGCGCCCTGAGTATAGAAATTCGCGAGGCTGACCTTCCAGTCAATCCAACGGTGCAAGCGGCAGCGGATATGCTTGGCTTTGACGTGGTCACAATTGCAAATGAGGGTAAATTTGTTGCTATCGTCTCGCCAGAATCAGCCGATGAATGTTTTAATATCTGCAAAAGCCATCCTCTGGGCAAAAAAACAGCGATTATCGGTGAGGTTGTACAAACACGCGATATGCCTATGGTGGAGATGACAACCAAAATCGGCGGAAAAAGGATTGTCCAGATGCCATACGGACGACAGCTTCCGAGGATATGCTGATGCACGAAACAATGATAGCAGAAAGTCTGCTGGAGGCAATCTCGGCTGAAGCTGCAAAACAAAATGCAAAACCCGTAAACGCCAGGATTAGCTGTGGAACGCTCAATGCCATCAATGACGAAGTACTTTGTTTTGCTTTCGAGGCCATTACCAAAGGCACACTGTGCGAAGGCATGAAATTAGAAATAGAGCACAAGCCAATGCAGGGGCTGTGTAAAAATTGCAATGAAAGCTTCAAAATTGATCTTTCCTGTTTGAGATGTACGAAGTGCGGCAGTGAGGATTTCAAATTACTGCCGGATGCGCCCTTATTGCTGGAAGAAATAGAATTTCAAACGGAGCAATAATATGTACAAAGTTAATGTCGGCAAAAAAATTCTCAGTGCAAATGAAGAATACGCCCTCAAAAACAGTCAGCTTCTAACCGAGCAGAAAAAATTATGCCTGAACATGATTTCATCTCCCGGCTCTGGCAAGACCACAATCCTGACAAGGACAATAAGCGATTTGAAAGATAAAATTAAAATCGGTGTCATCGAAGGCGACATTCAAACTGAAATAGACGCCGAAAGAATCAGAGCGACCAAGGCGCCGGCGATCCAGATAAACACAGACGGAGCGTGCCATTTATCAGCGGCCCAGGTAAACAGCGCGCTGGAGAATTTGCCCATTAGCGATTTGGATTTGATTTTTATAGAGAACGTTGGAAACCTCGTTTGCCCGTCGGCTTTCGAATTGGGGGAAAGCGCTAAAATAGCCGTGCTCTCAGTTGCGGAGGGTGATGACAAGCCGGCGAAGTATCCCTCTATTTTTGCAAAGTCAAAAGCGATGCTTATAAACAAAATTGACTTGCTGAAAGCAGGAGTACAGATAGACTTCGATATAGAGCGGGCGAAAGCCGATGCCCGCAAACTAAATAAAGGCATTGAAATTTTTCCAATCTCAGCCAAGACAGGCGAGGGTTTGGCCGGCTGGTACGACTGGTTAAAAAGAGAAGTTAAAAAATTACGACTGTGATTAACCTTTCGCCGTATTTCATATCCCGCTTCGCGCTTCACTCTCCGGATTAGGATTTAGTGCCTGACTGGTAGAGACCGTGTTTTCGGATATAATCAGCAACATCCGGGTGTAACATATCGGTCACATTATCTCCGGCAGCTAACCTGCTTCGTATTTCAGTGCTGCTTATATCAATTAGAGAGGTTTCAATAACGTTTCTCTGGAGCTTATCAACGCGGTCAGAACCCCAAATATCCTCAAATTTGGCGAAATTCGGGGGTTTACAGCCGGCCCGAAACATCGTCGACAGATTACACGAATCAATCAGCTCAGTGATTCCATACCAAAGTTGAAGTTCGTCAATACTATCGGCGCCTATGAGCCAATATATTGATGTTTCGCCTCCGTAGTCTTCCTGAAACCGGCGTACTGTCTCCAATGTGTAGCTCGGCTCAAGCTTTTGCAATTCATAATCGCTTACCTGGAAATTGTTATTGTCGGCAATTGCAAGAGCTATCATTTTGAGCCGATCGATATCACCTGCTCTCGGAAAGAAACCTTTAAGCGGAGAGCGTTTCGCCGGGACGAAAACGATTTTCTCGGCGCCAATATATTCGGCTGCGTCGGCAGCAACAGTAGTATGACCGAGATGAACCGGATCAAATGTACCGCCAAACAATGCTATTTTTCTGTTCTCCATAAAACAATTAACAGGTAAACTGTGTGTTATTGAAAAAAATTGTAAATGAAAAATAAAAAAACTACTCAATAAAAAATACTAACAAACAACGTAAACTATAAAAGCATAATTCAGTTTTCACCGGCTTCTAATATATAGCAGTACCCTTATAGTGTACACAATGACAAAAGAAAGTTTTTTACTTAACAATTTTACTTAACAATTAAAAACAGCAAAAACTGCTGATAAACCAAATAAACTGCCTTTAACACAGCTAATTATAACAAAGTCGTTTCACAGTGTGACAAAAAAATTCAATTACAATAAAAACAAATTGTGCCGCTTCATTAAAGAGTATGACAAACAATGTAAGACGTTATGTAAAAATTCCATCGACAAAAAATTAATGAAGTATTTGTAAACATTTGGACGATAAAAAAAATATGAAAATATTATTAACTTTTTTAATATTTTGTTTGACAGTAATTTTAGAATTAAATTAGTATTACGATGTTAACTTATTAAACACAAAAAAATAATTAACCGAAAGGAGTAAATGATGGCAAAGAAAAGGAAAAAAGCTAAAAAGAAAACAGCTAAAAAGAAAGCAACAAAGAAGAAGGCCAAGAAGAAAGCCAAGAAGAAAAAGAAATAGTACAACAATTTAAAATACTACAGCATCTTTAGAAGAAAAGGAAGGTTCACCTAAACACGCGAACCTTCCTTTTCTTTTTATATACACAGCCTTGAATCCAGTCCCATCAGTTCAGCCGCACCGGCAAAACTACACTTATCAGAGACTCTCTTGTTGCAATCGGCCCCGGATTTCGTATACTACTTTCTGTTACCAAAGAAAGGTTTTGTAAACCCTTATTGAAAAAAGAGTTAAAACAATATGGACTTCTTCAACTACAAAAACGGCAACCTGTTTGCTGAAAATGTAGACGTGGACAGGATCGCCTCCGAAGTCGGCACGCCGCTTTACATCTACAGCAAAGCAACCTTCAAGCACCATCTCCAGAGTATTCAACAGGCATACAGTGATCTCGATACTACGATTTGTTATTCCATTAAGGCCTGTGGTAATATAAATATCCTAAGATTTATGGCCGAGGCAGGAAGTGGATTCGACATTGTCAGCGGCGGAGAGTTATATCGCGCACTGCAAACCGGGGCCAACACATCGAAAATCGTTTATGCCGGCGTCGGGAAAACCGACACCGAAATAAAAGAAGCATTAAATGCCGACATCGGTTATTTCAACATTGAATCAGAAGCTGAGCTTAACAACCTGATTCGCCTGGTAAAAGAAAACAGCTCCGCGCCAAACAAGAAGCCTAAAGCAGCTTTGCGTGTCAATCCTGATGTTGATCCAAAGACACACAAATATACCACTACGGGTATAAAGGAAACCAAATTCGGTGTCGACATTGAACGTGCGAGAAAAATTTTCACAGATTTCGGTAAAAACGAATCGGTCGATCTTTGTGCAATCCACATACATTTAGGCTCTGCCGGACATACTATAGAGCCCTACGTTGAGGCGATAGAAAAAATATTGGCCCTGATTGAACAATTACGCGGCGATGGATTCTCGATCGAAGCAGTAGACATCGGCGGTGGATACGGCGCCGATTACATAACCGGAACATCACCAACGGCTGCTGATTACGCCGCAGCTATCGTGCCGTTACTAAAAGACAAAAATCTAAAACTTATTCTCGAACCGGGTGCAAGTATCGCCGCCAATACAGCGATTTTAGTAACTCAGGTTTTATATCTGAAAACCAGCGGACGGAAAAAATTTGTTATCGTCGACGCCGGCATGAACGATTTAATCCGTCCGCCGTTATATGGCGCATTCCATTTCATTTGGCCTGCGAAAGTGGATCAGAAATTTGTGCCCGAGCGGCGGGACAAAGAATTGAAACTGACCGGCACTGAAATCGTCGACGTGGTTGGCCCAATTTGCGAAGGTGCGGATTTCTTCGCAAAGGATAGACGCCTGCCTCCTGTCAAACGCGGCGACCTTCTCTCCATCTTCACGGCCGGCGCATATGGTTTTAGTATGAGCAGCAATTACAATGCTCGAGTCCGAGCCGCTGAAGTCCTTGTTGACGGCGATAAGTTTAGCATCATCAGAAAACGCGAAACCTACGAAGATTTAATATCGCTGGAAAAATAAGGTATTATTCACAACGTGCAAGTGAGCCCATCGGGTCCCAGGGCGGCAGGACTATCGGTTTAAGTTCGAACGCCTTCTGCAGCTCCTTGGGCAAATAGCTCTTGCGGGCTGCTATCTCGAACATAAACTCATCGAACCACGAGTCGTCCATAATAAAGAAGCCCTTCTCACCTATCTCATCGCTCCAACTGTTCTCTACGCGCCAGCGGCGCGGTTTGCCTTCAACGATATCCACGCCTGTAAACAGCATAGCGTGGTTCATACTGCTTTGGTGGTAAATAAGGCGGTCGGCCTTATTCAAGGCAAACTGCGTGTCGTAGACACCCTCGTAATCGAACAGGTGGGCGTCCCAGATTCCGATGTCACGGGCCATCTGCGGACTGCAATCGCATCCGAACCACACAGGTTCACCATCAAGCAGCGTGCGCATAGCGATATTTTTCATCGTATCAATGTCAACGTTCAAATACTTGACCGGCCCACCTCCCACCACATTACCCAGGTAAGCCACGGTGAAAGTACGACCAAACGGACTGCTCGGCCGAGGGTCATGCACCAGGCAAATGTACTCGTCCAGGTCAAGGGTTATATATTTTTTGGCAAACTCCAGTGGAGTCAGCACACCGTCGCGGTGAAACTTATTATCCTTGTCGCGCCACTGCCAATCAAAACGCACGGGGGGCGTACCTATGTGGATGCTCAGAATTCGGTAAATAACGGTAAGTATCTCGTGCTTTGCTTCACGTAATTTTTTAATACCGGCACCTTTCGCATGTATGTCTCTTAGACTCCTGGCGCCCTCACGGAGTTTGGCCTTAAGGGCCTTGTTCATCATACTGCTGTTCGATGAACTTTCGCTCTCCGGCATAGCCGTTTTGGGCACTAAACCATGCTTCCTGATGAGGCTAACGAACATGTTCCACTGCCCGCCGTCGTTGGCCACATTGTCCAGCAAAAAATCCACAGTTCGGTCGCCGTCGGGACGATTGGCCGTATCGATGATTGACTCCAGAAAGTAATTGGCACGCTCAATTTTGTCCCAAAAGAAGATGTAGCTCTGGCTAAACTCAAATTCCTTGAGGTTCATTTTTTTCATTGCGCCAACACGCAACAGGTTCGCTCCGGCAAATATCCAGCAGCGACCTGATTTCTTCTGATTGGTTACCGCCCAATCGTCGAGCTTGCACGAAAAGGAATCGTTGATTCCGGTAACGACCTCCCGGCTAAGCGCGAGCTTGTCGATGGTGGTAACAGTCACTGCATTCTGCATTTGCCGGTGGTGAGGCTCGCTATCGAATGCCTTTTGCATAAGCTTGAGGTGTTTGGACTGGAGGTTTTCGGCTGTTCCGCCCGGCGCAAACTTTTCAATGACAAAGGCAGTGTCTTTGTCCTGGGAAGTGCCCGCTTTGCACACAGATGATAACATAATAACGACAACCAATACTCCTGCAATTGACCGTAAATAACTCATAGGTTCCTCCTTTATATTGGCATCACTCAGGCAATATTCCAAAATTCGCCGTTTAGTCACAGCTATTTGTCAACATTGTAACAACTGAATTCAAAAGTTTCGTTCGATGAAGCCTGTATCAATTTGATTTTTGACAAAAAGGTTATGAGAGAGAATATCCAGGCAGATCGGTATTGTTGTTTTGATTGGCTCAATGACAAATTCACGCAAAGCCCTTTTCATTGTGGCAATAGCTTCAGTTCGCGTTCTTTGATAAACGATAAGTTTGCTAATCATCGAATCATAATTTGTCGAGACTGTCCAGCCCTGATGAACGTGCGTATCGACCCTGACGCCGGGACCGCCCGGCAGAATTAATTTGGTAATCGTACCCGGCGAAGGAGTGAAATTATTTGCGGGATCTTCGGCGTTGATTCGACACTCAATTGCCACGCCGGTATGCTTGATATTTTTCTGGCGAAATTTGATAGTATGACCGGCAGCGATTTTTAGCTGCCACTTAATCAAATCATGGCCCGTAACCATTTCGGTAACCGGATGCTCCACCTGGATTCGCGCATTCGCCTCAATAAAGTAAAACTTTTTATCCTTGTCCAAAAGAAATTCAATCGTCGCAGCATTAACATATTTGGCCTCTTTTATAATCCTCAAGGCAGCCTTGCAAAGTTCTTCTCTGCCACGTTCATCCAACACAGGACAAGGTGATTCCTCAATCATTTTTTGGTGCCTTCGTTGGATTGTGCAATCCCTTTCGTAAAAGTGCAATGCGTTGCCCTCTTTATCAGCTATTACCTGTACCTCTACGTGGCGGGGCTCAACTATGCACTTTTCCAGATAGACTCTCGAATCACCGAAAGCCGCATCTGCTTCGGCACGAGCTGCCCCGAAAGCAGCACGAAAGCTGATATCATTATGCGCAACCCTCATACCCCGCCCACCACCACCGGCAGCAGCTTTTATCATTATTGGATAGCCCATCTTGTTGGCAAGTTTCAACGCCTCAGACTCTTTTTCGATGGCACCCTCCGAACCGGGAACAACCGGCACCCTCACTTCTTGTGCCAGTTTCCGGGCCTGAACCTTGTCGCCGAGCAGCTGCATTGCCTCAACAGGTGGGCCGATAAACGCTATCCCACAATCCCTGCATATCTGGGCAAAGTTGATATTCTCCGCCAGAAAACCGTAACCCGGATGAATTGCCTCAACATCCGCGATCTCAGCGGCACTTATGATCCGCGGGATATTAAGATAACTTCCAGCCGAATCCGCCGGACCTATACAAATCGCCTCATCGGCAAGCTGCAGGTACGGTGCATCTTTATCGGCCTCGGAATAAACTGCCACCGCCTCAATGCCAAGCTCGTGACAGGCACGGATAATACGCAGAGCTATTTCACCACGATTTGCTATAAGGATTCTTGAAAACATAATTTCGTCTCTCAGTTCACGGGGCGCGAATCAGTCTGGTCTGATCCTGAAAAGTACCTGACCATATTCGACGGCCTGGCCATTGGCCACCAGAATCTCAGTAATCGTTCCGCCGGTTTCGGTCTTTATTTCATTCATTACTTTCATTGCCTCGATTATACAAACAACCGCCTGTGCATCAACATACGAACCGACTTCAACATAAGGGCCCGAGTCGGGGCTTGGAGTAGCATAGAAAGTACCGACAAGAGGCGATGTTATCTCCACCAAATCCTCCTCCAACTGCGGTTCCGAAACCGGGAATGGCGCTTGCGGTGTTGAGCTTTGTGCTGCATTGGGGCCCCCAGGAGCAGCTGAAACGTTTGGGCCGGCCATCACCGCACCAGTTCCGCTCGCACCTACTGCCGGTTGAGCCTGGCCGCGCTTTAGAAAAATTTTATCATCGCCATGGCTTATTTCAAGCTCGACCAGTTCGTTTCGCTTCATGATTTCAATGAGTTCCTTTATTTTCTGCAAATCGCTGTCTTTATTTTCAGCCATTGCCGCGTCCTTTCTTAATAAATTCATATCTCGTTTTTCAACAAGATACGCTTCTCGTTTCACAAAATATGTGTTAAGTATAACTGCAAAAGGTGGTTTTGCAACCAATTTCTGGGGACCCTCCGGCTCCGTTATAACATTAAGGATTTGCCCAAAAAAGGCACTGAACTGCAAAATTTTGTAAAAATCCTGCTATTAAATCATAACCTGTCACAGCTTTATGATATCCCCCGAAAGCGATAGTTTCTCAATAACAGTAACTATTACGGCAAAAGGCAATAATCTTGTTAAACTACCATCACACAGGCAGTGCTCAACAGGTGCATAATGGTCTACCAATGTGGGGTGCTTTAAAAAAGCCGTGCTTGATGAGCTTAATAGAGGTATCCAAAGCAGGTCAAAAGCTCAGGATGGTTATGTTCAGCAGAAAAGACGTTTAGAGTTTAGGCATACGCTAAACGCTACATTATTTCAAGGCTAACGGTTGTAATATCGTCGAATTCTGCCGGATCAATTTTCTGGCTTTGCGTAAGCTCTCTAAATTTGTCCCTCATCTCAACAATCGGCAAATTCATAATGTTGGAAAACTTTTCGCTGAAATTAAAACCGCTTTCGTCATCGAATCTACCGATAAAAGGTTCTGCTCCATCCGAATATAGCAAGAGCTTATCACCGGACTGAAGTTGCAGGGTCTGTTGGGGATATTCAGATTGCCCAAAAACGCCGAGCAGCGAACCTCTTATTTCCAATCGTTCTGGTGCCTCACCGGGCCTAATCAGAATCGGGTACGGATGTCCTGCACGGGCGAAGGTTAGCTGTAGTGTCTTTGTATCCAGCAGGCAATAGCAACAGGTAGCAAACTGGTAACCGGAGAGTTTCTGTGCAGCCATCCGCACATTGAGATGCTTCATAACTTCCGCCGGCGAGAATATACGGTAATTATTCTCGACAGTCTCACGCAGGACCATGGCCTGCTTTAGAAAAATCGTCAAAAGAGCGGCAGGCATCCCGTGACCGACTACATCAGCTACATAAAAAGCAATGTGCTGTTCGTCAATACGCACGACATCGTAAATATCACCAGAAACCCATTCGGCCGGCAAGAAGACCGTGGCCCAATGTATTTTGTCTGTATTAGGCATTTCAGTCTGCAGAAAATCCTGCTGAACAAGACCGGCCAAACGAAGCTGCTCAGTCAGGTTGTCAACCATCGCTCCTGTCATACTAAGCTGCTGCGCCAGTTTATTCTTGTAAATTGTCTGCACCTGCTTAGGTGGAAGCGCAGGTTTTACCGCCATTCCTGTACTTTTTTTACGGTATGCAAGATTAACGCTGACTCTGACCCACAGATCATCAATGGAAACCGCCTCGGTTGTGCCGCCCATTGTGAAACTGCTCTTTGCGGGTGATAAGGAAAAACTTTTTACGGGCATTTCCATCCGCTCAGTGAGCAAAATCACACCAATATTTTCCATCTCGAGAGATTCGATTATTCGGGCCAGTTTCTGCTGCTGCATAGCATCAGAACCTTCTGCATCGATAACCACAGTTCCAATCATGTTGAGCTGACCGCGTACCGTGGAAAACTTGTCTATTGGGAGGATGCGATAAGAAAGCTTCCTCTGCCTCAAAAGTCGCTTTATTTCAGATGGTATCTGGTTATGATTCGTCAGGTATAGAATATCTGTAAAGCTTTTTGGCAATTCAATCGTACTTAGGAGTTCTGCCTTTTCCATTTTATTTGCCCTCTACAGTCATATTATAGGACTCACTCAATCCTTATTCTGGCAAAAAACTAGTATAGATAGTTTCGACCAGTTAGGAGAGGTACTTTGCTTTTTTCCAGTTTTTTTCTGCTCCTATAAGATTTGTTATCTTCGCACCGTCTTCGAAGATCTGCCGGCACAAATTGTGAGCTTGCCCCCATGCAAATTGAACATTTGCAGAATTATACTTTTTTAAGTATTCCTGGTGATTCCCCCCCTGTATTTACCTGGCTCAAAGCCGCGTTTAGCCGGCGAATATTGCCGAGCCAATGCGAAGGATGGTTGCGCCCTCCTCAACCGCAACTTCGTAGTCTGAACTCATACCCATACTTAGCTCAGTAAATTGTGGCCCGACAATTTTTTCACCGCGCAGCTCAACAAATAACTCTCTTGCCCGAACAAAACAAGCCCGAATTACATCTTTATTGTGCGTCAACGGGGCCATTGTCATCAGACCAACCAGTTTTAGATTCGGCAAGGTCTCTAACTGCTCTGCCAGATGCGTTGTCGCCCCCACCGGAACACCATATTTTTGTGGCTCGTTTGAGATATTGACCTGCATGAGTATTTTAGGGCACAAGTTGAGCTTTGCCGCTAAAGCGTTTATCTCTTCCGCCAGCCGAAGTGTATCAACCGAATGTATCAGAGAAACCGTCGGCAAAACCTGGCGGACCTTATTACGCTGCAGATGGCCAATCATATGCCAATTGACCTTTCCCGGCAGAGCAGAATCATCATTTCCTTTCTCTAAAAATTCAGATATCTCAGCGGAAACTTTCTTTAATTGCTGAACACGGTTCTCACCGAGATCGGTAGAGCCCAGACGAATAACTTCTTGTATGGCCTCAATAGTGGCGGATTTGGTTACAACGACAAGTTTAATCTCACTGACGTCCCTGCCCACACGCGCACAAGCAGAGCTAATAGCGTCTTTTACACATCCTATTCTTTCAGAGATTTTTGTCATAAAAGATTGGCCGAGAATTCAATACTTAAGATATCCTGTCCACCCCAAAAAAGCACGTTTAAGATATCGGTCCTTGGTTGTTTTTGCCATCAAAAAGTCCTCATAAATACACACTTTTCGACCTACTATGACTATAATCTACGCCAATAAGCATAAATATTCAAGTCGCTTGATATTATGATTTCCACATAGATAATAAAATGAGGCAAAAAAACAAAAAAAAGCCATTTTTGACTTGCATTTTATCGTCTTAGCTGGTATATTAGTGGGTAGAGAAAACGTAGGGGATTATTCTCCTCTAAGAAATTCTTTTTTTTTATTTGACAATCTTGTTCGAAAATGGTAGGTAATTTGTTTTGTCTTTGAATTAAGGAAATGATGCTGCTTCAAGCAGCTTACGAGCCTCGGCGAGGCAGTGTGGCACACCGGTTTCCCCCCCAGCCGGTTCCACCGTCTCGCCTTTTTTTATACACACGTTAAGCCGCCTTGGCCGCAATATTGGGCTGTTCATCCCTGCTTAAGTCCCTCATTCTCCGCGGATTTGGACTATCACCCTTCTGTTGCGGGGGCCGTCGAATTCACAGAAAAAAATGGCCTGCCAGGTGCCAAGGGCCAGGGACCTGCCTTTTATCGGGATTTGCCTGCTGCACCCGATCATAGAGCTTTTGCAGTGTGCATCGGAATTGCCTTCGGAATGCTGATAGCCCGGACGATTATGGGGCACCAATTCCTCCAAAGTCAACAGTATATCATGTGGAACGGATGGGTCGGCATTTTCATTGATGGTAATTGCCGCCGTAGTATGAGGGCAATAGACTATTACATCGCCATCAGTAATACCGGATTGTGCGACAAGTGAGCCGACCTGGCTTGTAATATCAATCATCTGGCAGCGCTGTCTGCTGCTCACTCGAAAATCCCTGTTAACAATTTTCATTATCTTTCACCTCTTACCCCGTTAGAAATTTCATTTATGTACCCCCTGCAGAAACTTTCTTGAGTTTCTCCGATAGGAGTCCCAAGGATTAACGTGGTTTACATCTGTTCGACAACTTCGATACCCAAAAGCTCGCTCAAACCATGTTTGATAACCTTCGCGGTCAAATCACACAGCAGCAGTCTCGTAGGTCTCTTTTCCGACCCTGCCTGCAAAACAGGACAATTCGTATAAAACACACTGAACTTTTGTGCCAATTCGTACAAATAGGCGGTCAAATAATTCGGCCTGTAGTCAGAAACCGCCGCCTCTAACGCTTCGCCATAACGAACCAGATATTTCGCCAGATCCAGCTCTGCCGGCTCGGTCAAATTCAACTTCTCCAGTCCCTTTAGCTCAGTCTCAACATCCACATCTTTTGTCTGCGCCTTTCGTTCAATCGATTTTATCCGTGCGTAGGCGTATTGCATATATGGAGCGGTATTGCCGTCCATCGCCAACATTTTATCAAAGCTAAAGATATAATCACTCGTCCGGTTATTGGAGTAGTCCGCATACTTGACGGCCCCAATTCCTACCGCTTGTGCAATTTCCGCCTTTTTCTCTTCGCCAAGCTCGGGATTTTTTTCCTCTACAACAGCCCTTGCCCGCTCCACCGCCTCATCCAGCAGCTCTTTTAGCTTTACATTTTCGCCGGAACGTGTCTTCAACGGCGTCCCATCATCACCTAAAACGCTGCCGAACATCACATGCGAAAGCTCAACACCGTCACCCACCCACCCCGCCATCCTCGCAACTGCAAACAGCATCTCAAAATGCAGTTTCTGCCGCGAGTCGGTTACGTAGACTATTTTGTCCGCCTTCAGTTCATTTATACGATATCGAATAGCCGCCAAATCCGTCGTCGCATAAAGATATGCCCCATCGGATTTTTGGATAATAAACGGCAGCGGCTCACCCTCTTTATTTTTAAATCCCTCCGGAAAAACACATACCGCCCCATCGGAATCTAACGTGAGATTTCTGCCCTTTAGCTCATCGACAACATCACCCAGCATGGGGTCGTAGAAACTTTCGCCACGAATCTCCGTTTCCTCATCGAAAGTGATATGAAGTTTATCATAAATCCTGTTACAATGTTTCAAGGTAAGCCCTCTGATGAACTCCCAGGCCTTAAGCTCCTGCTCATCCAACTTCTTATTGCGTCTCTGCAGCATAGCGGTTACATGACGTGAGAGTGATTCATAGGATTTTTCCCCTTCATTTCGTGTTGGGATTGTCAGGCCCAAACTGTTTGCGGATTCTTCCAGAATATTTACATACTGGTAAACCAGCAAAAATTCCTGCCATATATTATCCGGTGGGAATTTGATGAGTTTATCCAAAAAGGGATGAAAGTATTTCTCGCCGTCGCCAAGCTGGTCAACATAATCTTCCTGCCAATCTTTCTCGTGGCGATCATGTATACGGCGACAAATGACCTCTAAGCTCTTTTTGTCTTCTGTACAAGTCCTGAGTTCTTCAAGTTCACTAAGATAGTAGTGTGGGTCTCCGTGCTTATCAGCCATGCAAAGATGCCACAAACCAAGTATGACCCTTCCAAATTGTGTACCCCAGTCACCGATGTGGTTTTGGCGGATGACATCGTGGCCGAGGAATTCGAGAAGCCTGCATATACAGTCACCTATTATGGTGCTTCGAAGGTGCCCGACGAACATCTGCTTGGCAATATTAGGACTTGAAAAATCAACAACAATGGTTTTTGGTTGAGATTCCTTATATATACCGAGGCGATTCTCCGAATCAGCGTTAATTTCAAGCAAACTGTCTGCGATAAAATCAGATTTCAATCGCAAATTTATAAAGCCCGGCCCAGCCACTTCCGGCGGTTCACAAAAGTCGCTGACATCCAAGTTCTTTACCACCTCTTCGGCGAGCTTGCGGGGATTTGTTTTTATCTTTTTGGCCAGTGCCATCACACCGTTGGCCTGATAGTCGCCGAATTTGGGGTCGGTTGAGGGTCTTACAATAGCTGAGCAATCCTTTCGGCCGGCAGCAGTCACCATCGCAGCAGAAATTCTTTCTTCAAGTATATCAATAGCAAGCTTCATCTAATAATCATTAATCAATAATCAATTTCTTGGCATCGCCCCAGAGCAGCTCCAAATCGTAGTATTCCCGATATTCGGCGTCAAAGATATGAATTACAACATCGACAAAGTCGAGCAAAATCCACCGTGCCTGCTCATAACCGGCCCGGCCGAAACGCTGCTGCCCCTGTTCTTTTGCCGCATCACATATCTCGTCAGCAACAGCCCGCATTTGTCTGTCGCTCGTGCCGGTGGCGATTACAAAATAATCGGTGGCAGGCGATTTGCCCTTCAAATCCAGAACCACAATGTCACTGCAATGCCGCCCTGCTGCAACTCTTGCTGCGTCCAGAGCAAAGGTCCTTGCTTTTTCGTTTACCCTTTTTGCCAAATTATAACCTAATCCTTTGTGGTTCGAGTCACCGGTTACGAATCATTTGCCGAGGCCAATCCAGCCACTGATAACAGGAGCGAACTTGACCACGACACCCGAAAAGACCACGCTTACCATCGTCATAAGTTTTATAAGAATATTCAAACTTGGCCCGGAAGTGTCCTTGAACGGGTCGCCGACGGTATCACTGACCACGCCTGCCTTGTGGGCATCGGAGCCTTTACCGCCGTAGGCACCCTTTTCGATGTATTTTTTCGCGTTGTCCCAGGCCCCGCCGGCGTTATTAAGTGTAATTGCCAGAACAAAACCGCAGCTTAATCCCGCCGCCAAAAGACCCATCACGCCTGCCACACCAAGAAACAGACCTGTCAGAACAGGCACAATAATCGCCAACAGCGACGGTAAAATCATCTCTTTCTGAGCGCCCGCAGTGGAAATCGAAACACACCTGGCATAATCAGGCTCACCGATCCCTTCCATAATGCCGGCGATTTCCCTGAACTGGCGCCGCACCTCGTTGACCATGGCTCCCGCCGCCCTGCCGACCGCCTTCATCGTCATTGCACAGAATACAAAGGCCATCATGGCCCCAATAAACAGGCCGCAGATTAATTTCGGATTCATAATATGCAACTCATAAGCGTTAACGAAGTCCATTATGTGTGCAGCCCTGGCATTGATAGCGCCGGTTACATCCCCGGCCGAAAACACCGTATCGCCCACGTTATATATCCCACCAGCGCTCTCCGATGCCAGTCGTGCAATCCATATCTTGATTTCCTCGATGTACGCCGCCAACAGCGCCATCGCCGTCAGGGCCGCCGAGCCTATTGCAAAGCCCTTTCCCGTCGCCGCCGTGGTATTGCCGAGAGCATCAAGTGCATCGGTCCTCTTTCTCACCTCTTCGCCAAGGCCGCTCATCTCAGCGTTGCCGCCTGCATTGTCGGCTATCGGCCCGTAAGCGTCGGTCGCCAGGGTAATGCCTAATGTGGAAAGCATCCCAACAGCAGCAAAACCGATGCCGTAAAGGCCCATTGACATATTTGAAAAGCCGCCCGCAAAGCCAAACGCAAATAGGATTCCAAGGACTATTGTTATTACCGGCAAACCGGTCGAATACATCCCGGTTGCGAAGCCCTCAATTATTGTCGTAGCCGCTCCCATCTTTGTCTGCTCGGCAATACCCCGTGTTGGCCCATAGCTATCGGAGGTGTAATATTCGGTAAATTGACCTATAAGCACGCCGGCAACCAGGCCTGAAATAACCGAGCCGAAAACTCCCCAGCTAATCCACTC
The DNA here is from genome assembly GCA_029858035.1 of Phycisphaerae bacterium. Lineage (GTDB taxonomy): Bacteria > Planctomycetota > Phycisphaerae > Sedimentisphaerales > Anaerobacaceae > CS2-K091. The sequence goes on along the minus strand of JAOUFU010000023.1, from coordinate 3,081 downwards.
GGCCCAGGCCAGACCCGCGACCGCAAAAATAATAAGGACCGAACTGCCTAAAGTGCCGAACAGCAACGCCCGAAGCAAATTCTTCTGACTGGCATCCTCTTTACAGCGAACCATAAAGATACCTAAAATCGAAAGTATAATGCCCATCCCGGCAACAAGCATCGGTGCAAGAACGGCCTTGAGCACGTTTTCGCCTGACATCGTCAAAGCCGCCCCCAGTGCTGCCGTAGCCAGAATTGAGCCGCAATAGCTCTCATACAGGTCAGCTCCCATACCCGCAACGTCTCCGACATTGTCACCAACGTTATCAGCGATTGTAGCAGGATTTCTTGGGTCATCTTCCGGGATACCGGCTTCGACTTTGCCGACCAGGTCTGCCCCGACATCCGCCGCCTTGGTAAAGATTCCTCCGCCAACACGGGCAAACAGCGCCTGCGTCGAGGCACCCATCCCGAAAGTAATCATTGTCGTTGTGATTTCAACGAGTTTGTCTTCTTGGCCCATTCCCTTCTTAACCAGCGTCAGGCCGAGAAAAGGAAGGCCATCTCTCATATGTTCAACGGTATAAACCAGCTTATCCAGGACCAGATACCACAGTGAGATGTCCAGCAGCCCGAATCCCACTACTACAAGGCCCATTACCGCACCGCTGCGAAAGGCGACCTGCAGGCCGCGGTTCAGGCTCTCGCTGGCACCCTGGGCCGTCCGGGCCGAGGCATTCGTCGCGGTTTTCATACCCAAAAAACCACACAGACCGCTGAAAAAGCCACCGGTCAGAAAAGCCACCGGAACAAACGGGTTCTGAACGCCTAAGTAAGCACAAGCTCCCAAGATAATCAGCAAAATAAGAAACACCAGCGATACCACGCTGTATTGTCTGAAAAGATACGCATACGCCCCTTCACGCACGTATCGAGCAATCGTTATCATCTTTTCAGTTCCTTCAGACTCAGCCATCACCTTCTTGTAGAAATACCACGCAAAGGCCAGCGCTAACAGTGAAGCTACAGGGGCGATTGCCCAGCTTAGCGGTGTCTTGGCTACCTCAGACGCCACGGGACCTTCTGCCGCCATAGCCGCCGCACTAAACGCAAATACAGGCACTAAAAACACGCCGATGTTCTTAAGAATCTTCACTTTTTCCATCCTTTCCAAGTTTAACTATAGATTTCTACCGAAACAACATATACGAGATAGCGTGCAGTTTAACCAAATAGAGTTGCTTTTCAAATATTTTATAGCGGGTAACAAATAAAAACAATAGCATAAGAGCACTTGCGCCCGATTATGTGTGATAATCCGCATTAATTTTGACGTATTCAGCGCTCAAATCGCATCCGTAGCAAAAATCGCTACTCTTACCTACACCCAAATCAACCGTTATCGTATGCTCGGTCTGCGAAATAACCTTGCTTGCCTTTTTTGCGTCGAATTTTCTCGGGCCGCCATTCTTAAAGACGGTTATATCGTTTAATTTGCAGGAGAGCTTATCCGGATTTAACTTTATACCCACAGAACCGACCGCACATATAATCCTGCCCCAATTCGGGTCGCCGCCATGCACAGCACATTTGACCAGCGGATAATCTGCTACTGCCCTTGCGGCCTTGGCTGCATCGGCCTCTGTAGCCGCGCCTTTGACAACGACCTTGAACATCCGCGTTGCCCCTTCGGCGTCAAGAGCCATTTGTTTGACTAAATCCTCACACAAATCCATCAATGCCCCTGTAAACTTTTTATATCGCGGGCACTGGCTCAGTATCGGCCGATTGCTTGCTAATCCGGATGCGAGAATTATCGCGGTATCATTGGTGCTTTGATGGCCATCCACAGTCAGCTTATTCAGCGAATTGCCGATAGCGTTTTTCAAAGCCCTGCCTAACAACGGCTTGCTTATTGCCACATCGGTGGTAATAAAGCAAAGCGTAGTTGCCATATTCGGCCCAATCATGCCGGCACCTTTGACAGCGCCCGCTATGGTAATCTTTTTACCGGAAATTTCGAGCCGGCGCACCGCCTGCTTCGGCTTAGTATCAGTTGTCATTATCGCCTTTGTAAAATCCAAGCCTGCCTTGGATGAAGCCGAAAGTTTAGTCGCCGCTTTCGATATGCCGGTTATGATTTTGCCCATCGGTAATTGCTCCCCGATAATACCGGTCGAGGCGACCAGAATCCTATGCGGCTCGGCTTCAATCTGTTTCGCTGTTTCAGCACACATCTTTACAGCGTTCTTGATACCCAATTGCCCGGTGCAGGTATTGGCATTGCCGGAATTAACAACCACGGCCGAGATACTGGCGCTTTTCACATGTTCCTTGCACACATGTACCGCCGCTGATACTATTTTGTTGGTTGTAAAGACCGCCGCCGCCTTTGCGCCGGCTGGACATACAATCAGCCCCAAATCGGCCTTGCCCGATTTCTTAATCCCGCAGCGCACCCCCGCCGCCAAAAACCCCCGCGCCGCCGTAACAGTATTATTTGCCATATGTCAAAATCCTTCATTGAGCTTATGGAAAGCTCATAATTTGTCTTTATTATTACAAGCCGAATGAACGGATCGCCAAAAACATATTATTGCATTTCTGAAAACTACAGCAACAGACGATATTATCAACGCAGGAATCCATCCTAAAACGCCCATCAAAATGGCCCCAAATAAGGCGAAGCCAGGCTCACCATCCTCAACATAATTGAATGCAACAAGATAATATACAAAAATGGCGTTCGAGAGAAAAAATATAAACCAGAGGCCCCAAATTAAGAAAATGCCATTTCTAAATTGACCTCTCCATAAGACATAACAAATGGGGCCGAAAAGACAGACAATGGCAACACTACAATATAAAATCCTAATTAATGGAAAAACAGCTTGCATCTACCCTTATCCCACTCCCATTAAGGTTCTTTTCCCGAGTTTAGTTTTCTAAGATTTTCTAGCTTCCCAATAATTTTTCCTAAAGACTTGTCCTGTTTCTAGACTGGGCGTCCCTGATAGATTTCGGCGTATTGCTGAGTTTTCCGGCAATCGCCATATCCCTGAAACCAGCCATCGGGTCGTAAAATTTCTTCTTCAAATCA
>JAOUFU010000372.1 GCA_029858035.1 Phycisphaerae bacterium | reverse complement strand
TGGACAGATGGAAGGTATATAAACTCTCGATGCGGCCCCGGTTCAAGGACAGCACAGATGACGGATTACCAACCGGTGGGCCGAGGAAACTCGATTACCAGTTCTTTGCCGATTCTCCGGTAAAACGCTTCGATACCGTTGTACTCGATGCCGTACTCAACAACGCCTGGAACCACAGCAGCCAGCACGCGACCGCTATATATATCCAGGACCAGTGTGTTGGTGACTTTCATAACGCTATGGGCGGATATTCACCCCATGGATTCTATGCACATGTATATATTAATGAGCTGTACTGGGGGATGTACTACCTTCACGAACGGCCGGACCATTCCTGGGCGGCAGAAATGTTTGGCGGTAAGAAAGAAGAATATGACGCGATCAAGCACGATACAGGCAAGGTCATCAACGACGGCGGCGGCTATGGCAGCGGCACGGCCACATCCAACTTCTACGACATGTTAGATGCCGCAGACCTGGTTGGCCCGTACACTGCTGCCACATATAATACCTTGTGTGACATGCTGGATGTCGATAACTTCATTACCTACATTCTGTCACACTGGTACGCGGTGAACTGGGATTGGCCCAGCAAAAACTGGTATGCCACCCATCGCCATCCCAATGGCAAATGGCGGTTCCACACCTGGGACGCGGAGCATTCCCTTGAGTGGTACAATACCAGCCAGAGTGTTCGCGGTTTAAGCCCATACAGTATTCACGACAGACTCAAGGACAATGTCGAATACAAGATGCGGTTTGCCGACATTGTGCACAAGGCGATGTTCAATGACGGGCCGCTGACATCTTCAGGGGCCGCTCGGATAGTTCAGGCCCGAATGGACCAGGTCGACCGGCCAATCGTAGGCGAGTCCGCTCGTTGGGGAGATACACGTGTTACAATTCCACACACACGGGAGGACTTGTTTGACCATTTCAACAGCATTCTTACCGGCTTTATCCCATCCCGCAGGACAGACTTATTCAATTGGCTCAGGAGTAACGGGCTGTATCCGAGTATAGACGCACCAGTGTTTAAGATTAATGGTGCATATCAGCATGGGGGCGAGGTTTCAGCGGGCGCTCAACTGACTATGGATACCCCTCCATCCGGCACTATCTATTATACAATCGACGGCAGCGACCCGCGCGAGCCCTGGACCGGAAATCCCGTCGGGACTCCATACTCTCCCATCACGTTGAACAAGAGCACGCACGTCAAGGCACGTGTACTGAACGTCAGCACGTGGAGCGCGTTGAACGAGGCGATATATTCCGTCGGCCCGCTCGTTGATAACCTGCGCATCACCGAGATTATGTACCATCCACGGAATGCCGGTGCTCTGACCGATCCGAACGAGGAATTCATTGAACTGAAAAACATCGGAACAAGTACACTGAATCTGAACCTGGTACAATTCACAGAAGGAATCCATTTTACCTTCCCGGACATTGAACTTGACCCCAATGAATGTGTAGTAGTTGTGGAAGACCAGAGTGCATTCGAAGCCAAATACGGCACATCAGTCAATACGGCAGGCCAGTACATCGGCAGCCTGGCCAACAATGGAGAAAGGATAAGACTCCAGGACGCTATCGGCCGGACGATTCTGGACTTTGAGTACAAGGACGGCTGGTATTCAATCGCCGACGGCGACGGCTTCTCTATGACTATAATAGATCCAGCTTACAGCGTCCTGTATGGTTCGGATGAAGGCCTGGTCGCGCACTGGAAGTTCGACGATGGCTCAGGCGGCACTGCGATAGACAGCGCCGGCGGCAACAACGGAACCTTAGGTGGAGACCCAACATGGGTAGCCGGCCGAATTAATGGAGCTTTGAGCTTTGACGGTGCCGGGGATTATGTTGTTGCTGCTCCTGTTGCTGCTTTAGCAGGAGACACTTTTACTGCGCAGGCATGGATACGCACAAGCGAGTTCGCAGGAATATGGAATCCTATACTGACACATAACACGGGTGGTAATGGTTACTATTTCTATGTTTCCAGTGGCAGGCCTGCATTTTATGTTGTTGTAGGTGGGAGTTTTGTCGAAGTGGTTTCATCCGAATCAATAAACGCAGACCAATGGTACCATATTGCCGGAACCAATGACGGTTCCAATATGAAGCTGTATATAGATGGCCAGTTGAAAGACAGTGCTGATTCGACTGGTTTTTTAGGGGTTAGCAGCAATATTAATATTGGGCGCGAACCTGTTTCTCCGCTTTATTACAACGGCCTAATCGACGAGGTCTGTATCCATAATCGGCCACTGAGCGAGAGTGAATTTCAGAGTATAGAGAATCCGACTGGACGTTGGGGTCTGAAAAGCTCCTGGCGTACAAGCGTATACCGCAACGGCACACCCGGCTGGGACGATAGCGACAGGCTCCCCAATCCCGGTGCCGTGGTAATCAACGAAGTTATGGCACATTCGAATGCCGGTCCGGACTGGATTGAGCTGCACAATACCACCGACGAAGCGATTAATATTGGCGGCTGGTTCCTCAGTGACAATAACAGAGATGAGCCAAACCTGACCAAATACAGGATTGCCAATGGGACAACGATTGCTAAGAATGGTTATTTGGTCTTCTATCAGGACACAGATTTCAACAATCCCGGCGATCCCGGCTGTAACGTACCTTTTGCCTTAAGTGAGAACGGCGAGAAAGTGTACCTGTCCTCGCGTCTGGACCCAAATGGCTTCCTGACCGGCTACCGCCAGGTGGAGGATTTTGGTGCTTCGCAGACCAACGTTTCATTTGGTCGTTACTACAAGCCCAGTACCGGTAATTTCAACTTTGTGGCGATGGATTACAATACGCCGGATGCGAATAATGCTTATCCCAGGGTTGGCCCCGTTGTAATCAACGAGATAATGTACAATCCGCCAACCGGCAATCAAAATGAGGAGTATATCGAGCTGCACAACATAACCGGAGCACTGGTAACATTATACCGCTATGATAAATCCGCACCGTGGAAGTTAACAGATGGTATTGATTATACCTTCTCGGCCGGTCCGGTTGTGACAATAAAGGCTTATGGTTATCTAATATTGGCCAAGGACCTGACATCCTTTACAGCAAGATATGGTGGTATGCCGCCCGGCGTTCAGGTCCTCGATGGTTATAGTGGCTGGTTAAGCAACGCCGGGGAGATGTTGCAGATTGGCATGCCAGGCGATATTGATGATGAAGGCACACGTCATTATATCCGCATCGACAGGGTGACTTACAGTGACGGCTTCCATCCTGAGGATTGCCCCGGCGGTGTTGACCTCTGGCCGAGAGAGGCCGATGGGCTTGGCAAGTCGCTTTCTCGCAAGGAGGCCGGTGACTACGGCAATGACGTAGCCAATTGGGAAGCGGCCACGCTTTCACCCGGAACCGCCAATCCGTAAGAAGATTTTAGAGAATGTCTGGCATATTTGAGGTGCTCGCAGCTGGTAACCGATACAGGGCGGCCAGAGCGGCTATAACTTTCCAACAATGAGGCAGGCGTTATGGCCGCCAAAGCCGAATGAATTGCTCATCGCAATATTGACATTTGCCTGACGAGCTTTCAAGGGTACAAAATCCATTTTCAAGTCGCATCGCTCATCCTGATTCTCAAGGTTGATAGTGGGGGGGACTGTCGATTCGTTTATGGCTTTGATAGATATAATAAGCTCCACTGCGCCGCTTGCACCGAGTAGATGGCCAAGGCAGCCTTTGGTCGAGCTGACGAGCAGATTATAGGCATGGTCACCAAAAACAGTCTTGATAGCTGCGCTCTCAGTAATGTCATTAAGCTCGGTCCCTGTCCCGTGAGCATTGATATAATCAACATTTCGAGGTTCGAGGCCGGCGTCTTTGAGCGCCAGCGTCATTGCCTTGGCTGCGCCTTCACCGTTCGGCATGGGTGCCGTAATGTGATAACCGTCATCGGTGGCACTGTAGCCGAGAAGCTCGGCGTATATATGTGCACCACGTTTTTCGGCGTGCTCCTTTTCCTCCAGAACCAAAACACCGGCACCCTCGGAAAGTACAAAGCCATCCCTGTCCTTATCGAATGGCCTTGAAGCCGCAGTCGGGTCGTCGTTTCGAGTGCTCAGTGACCTTGCGGCGCAAAACGAAGCTAAACCTATCGTGGTAACAGCCGCTTCGGAACCGCCGGTTATCATAATGTCACTTTTGTCGGCAAGAATGTTAGAGAAGGCTTCTCCGATGGCGTGTGAACCTGAAGCGCATGCGCTTACAACGGAAAAATTCGGTCCTCGAAGCCCGTAACGAATCGCAATATTGCCGCTGCCGGCGTTGGCCATAAGCCTGGGGACAGTGAAAGGGGATAGCTTTCTTACCCCTTTATTCAGCAGCTTTATGTGCTGTTCTTCAATCTCCTTGATACCGCCTATTCCCGTGCCAACAATGACACCGACCCGAAAGACGTCCTCTTTGGAAAAATCCAGTCCGCTGTTATCAACTGCCTGGCTTGCCGCCGAGACTGCAAACTGAGTGAAGCGGTCCATTCGTTTGCTTTCGCGAGGCTCGATATATTTCGTAGGTTCGAAGTTCTTCACTTCGCCGCCGAACCTTACCGGGTATGTACTGGTGTCAAAAGATTCTATGACAGAGATGCCGCTTTTTCCCTCGCACAGCGCAGTGAAAAGGT
>JAOUFU010000022.1 GCA_029858035.1 Phycisphaerae bacterium | reverse complement strand
CCTGCTACAGTGCACATCAAATTCTGCCACCATATAGGCGAGTGGTTATAAAACAACCGTTTTAAATCCATCGTGCACTTACACCTTCAAGTTCTAAGAACCAGTATCATATCTCACATCGGGCGCAGATGTTTTTCAGAGCAAGGCTTTTAACTTCTCCCTGTTAAGTATTATGCTAACGTACTCTTGCCGGCTTCGGTATGGCGTGTCACAATTGCCAGAAGTTTATCAGTTCAACCCCGAAATCTTTGGCCGCTTGTAATAAGGACTTGTCCCGCAGTGCTTCAAGCTCCTTAGGTCGATTATCAATCATCGTTGCGTATTGCCTGAGTGTTTCATCGGGATAGCCGGGGTGACAGGCAATTTCACTTGTTCCGGCCGGCAGAAACTGAAAGATTTTTTTCCACGTATCAGGTCGTTCCCTACCCCCGTGACCAGCACCAGGGGAAAGGAAGTAATCCGCCATTTGCATCCCGCGCGCCTTTGCATATCGCATCAAGCACCTGCAATAAAGAAAACTCCCGAGCCTACGAGGATGTGTTAAATAGAATCGTAATGCTTTTTTTGCCGCATTAGTTTCATCTGAATAAAGCCGTCGTCTGTGGTTACGCATCTTCTTTATATTATGCTCGGTAGCGACTTCTAAAGCTATCTTGAAAAACGGTGGATATAAATGCCTGTTCTGGTGACTGTCCCAATGACTGATTTTGACACCAAAGGACTTTAGACGCTTAATTTGAACATCCAGCTCCCTACGAATATGTCCTGTTCTCAACTTCCCTAATAAAGCCTTTTGGGGAAACCGCCTATACCAAAAATGACCCGATTCATCAACCAACGAGCTAATTTCAGCTGGGTCACACACTGGCTTTCCTACAGAAAGATTCAAATGAATGCCAATACTGACATCGGGAAATCTTTCTGCTACAAGCTGAATTTCTTTAACTGCGGGAAAGTTTGAATTTACACTAATACTGCGCACCACCCCCGCCGCCAGCACCTCCAGTATTCCCCGATTATTTCCGAAGGTAAAGCCGAATCCATCAGCATTCACTATGAGTCTTTTTTTTGTCATTTGTATCTCCGGCTTGAATCAACTTTTCGTACGCTTTTAGTAATTTGTCAGCTTCAGAATTTTCCCAATTTAATTCTTCCATTACTAACCTTTTTGCTTTAACTGCCATACCTAAAGCCCTATCGGAATTGTCAAGTAATGATTTAATCGCCTCACTGTATCTGACGGGATCTTGAGAATCAATAAGTGAAGCGTGGACATCATTTTTTAAAAACTTTTTCAATTCGGGCAGCGCAGTACTAACCACAGGTAAAGCCATCATCATATATTCAAACACCTTCATAGGAATAGAGACAAGAAATCTTTCTTCATAAGGATGATAGTTAAATCCGATACGGGAATTTTCTACATATTTTAAAGCCTCAAAATGCGGGACTCTTTCAACCATAACGATATATTCTTCTACAAAATTTTTGCTGTAATTTTCTTTCACCCGGTTTATTAAATCTTTAGATATGCCCAAAAAAAGCCATTTAAATTTTTTTTTACTTTTGCTTAATTCTCTTGCCACTTCCAGCATAAACTTCATTCTTCCCGAGAAGGTAATTGTTCCAAGATGGACAATATCAAATTTTTTTGTTTCCCAATTCAAACTATTGTCACTTTCTTTTATATTTTCAATATTCGGGAAGTTGATTAAAGTTAGGCTTTTAGATGGGATATTATGTTCTTTTTCTAAAGAATATGTAGGAAAAAATAACAAGTCAAAAATCAGGAACGGAATACGTTCTATAAAGACATTTGTAATAAATCGTATAAACTTAAACCCTCTTTTAAGCTCGCACCTTGCAGGGATGACCTCCGAATAATATTCATGCACATCATATATCACCTTGTTCCCAAATAACTTTAAAGCAATCCCTACTGGTATAAGCTCCGGGTCATGAAAATGATAGATTTGGGCTTTTTCCTTTAAAGCCAGCCTGAACAATCTCCACACGATTTTTGTCCTTCTCTCGAATCTATTCTTTGGCGTGGGCAAAGGAACAATTCTCACGCCATCCACAGTTTCTTCTTTACTATGTTGAGCAATAAGAATCACCTTATAGCCTGCCTTCACCAAAGTTTTTGCCTCTTTATAAAAAATTCGGGCATCAAAAGGCAGATGGGCTGAGGTGAGAATACAAATTTTAACTCGATTTTTATCCAATGAGTCGACCATAAATTCTCGGCAATCCTATCGTGTTGTTCCTCCGCAGTGACGAATTGATAGAGTTATCTTTGGCTTAATTCTTTTCTATACTCTTCTATTCTTGGAGAGTACCATTCGACCGTTTTAGTCAACCCTTCTCGTAAACTGTTCTTTGGATTATAATCCAGAACCGCATTTGCTTTTGATATATCAGCAATAAATCTGCATACTTCTCCTGTGCGGTTTGATTCATAATGCAACTTACTCTTGGAGTTTGTTAATTCTATAATTAGTTGACCAACTTTTTCAATGGAATATCCCTTCTGGGTTGCAATGTTATAGACCTCATTTTTTGAGGTTTCGAAAAGCTCAAGAGATTTAACGACTCCGTCAACACAATCTTCGACATAAGTGAAATCAAGAATTTTGTCTCTGCCGTATATATAAATGTCTTCGTTTTTCAAGGCTCGTGCGATGAATAAAGGAATTACTCTGTCGGCGTAATCATATTTTCCGTATACATTTGAGAATCTTACAATCACATAGTCGATTCCATAGCATTGTTCGTATGCATGTATCAACGCTTCCCCGCCGATCTTTGTTGCAGTGTAGCTGCTTTCACAATTCTTGACAAAAGCCTCTTCCTCTGAATGAATAATGTACCCTGAATTTCCATACACCTCTCTCGAACTGGAAAATAGAATTCTTTTAATATTGTTTTTCCTCACAAACTCCAGAACATTATATAAAAGCAGGAAGTTGTCTTTTGCCAAATCCGGCTCCTCGACTAATTTGTAAACTCTTGAATTAGCTGCAAAGTGAACCACTATATCAAAATCTTTGGGTAACATTTCAAGGTTTTCTTGATTTCTAAGATCTGCTTGAATAGTCCGACGGCCGACTTCTTCATTCCATAGATTTTGTTTGATGTCGGCACCGACCACATCAGCGCCTCTCTCTAACAAGGTCTCACACAAACAATTACCTATTGTTCCGGAACTGCCCGTCACTAAAATTTTTGAGTTACTTAGTTCCATAATCTATCTCTCCTCTGTACTGAAGATCACAAATTTTCTTTTTCTGAAGCACTTCCCGGACAGCGGGCAGAATTGCAGACAGTGCAGGCTTGATTGAGAACTTATCCTCCATGCGTTTTTGTCCGGCCTGGCCCATCTTTACTCTCAGATCATCGTTTTCAAGGATATTTCTTACCGATTCACATAAAGCATCAACATTCCGTGGCTCCACTAAAAATCCTGTTGTGCCGTGGTCGATGATATCACGAGGACCGCGAACATTATAAGCAACCGCAGGCTTACCGGCGGCTTGGGCTTCAAGCAGAGTCTGAGGCAGACCTTCCCGGAAAACGCTTGGCAATAAAAACAAACTGCACCGGGCCAGAAGCAACCGAACTTCGTGTGTAAATTCAACTACCTTTACGTGTGAGCCTATTTCGTCGCCGGCCTTTTTGATTTGCTTCCACATGGGGCCCTCGCCCGCCATAACAAACTCCACCTCCGGACCTATCCTCCTGGCCAGTTCTAAAACATCACCGGGTCTTTTAGTTGGAATAAATCGACCTAAATAAAGTACCATTGGCTTCCCGGCGGTTAATCCAAAATCTTTCTCCAGCTTGGTGATAAGATGCTCTGATGGCTGTTCGGCGAACGCTTCCAAATCCACCCCGGGGCCGGGTACGTGATAGCAACGTCCCTCAGAGCGAGTTAACTTTACTTTCCGGCAGGCGGCTGCATCGTCACTGTTTACGACGATAACTGCGTCAGTATACCTCGCCATAAATTGTTCAATACATCGAAAAACAAGGTGTGGAAGCTTTGATTGCAGGGGAGCGAAGGGCAGACCATGTGCAAAGTAAATGCTTGCCGGTATCAGATTATTGGCCGCTGCCCTCGCTACCCAGCTCATAGCGGGCGTATGTACAATCATCAAGTCAAAACGCCTTGCTCTAAATAATTCCCGTAGTTTCCAATAAAGCTTCCACCACGTCAGTGGGTTGCTCCAGCTGCCGGCAGGTAATGCATGCACCTCGGATTCCGACTGTTTCAAAGGCTCCCATAACGCTCCAACCGGCATGCATGCAAACTCTATCTCGGCCCCCATCTCCCTCAGGGCGTTGCACAATGGGGGCATAAAAAGATATAAGGGGCCTGCTTGATTTGCAATCTGTAATACGCGTAGTTGTTTTTTCATTGCTATTTTGTTCTCATGCCGACCCGTCGGCAGTGTTCTGCTAATTTTTCTGCAACACGCGTCCAACTGTATTGCTCAGACACAATTTTGTGAACATCTTTTCGTCTGGCTTGATGGTGTTCTGTATTTGACAGAACCTGTAGTATTTCTTCGGCAAGGTCCTCTGTGTCACCAGCACGAAAAGTACCAGGCAGTCTCAGATGTTCTAATACATCCTCCAACTGGCTTCCCTCTGGAACAAGTACAGGAACACCGACAGACACAGCATCCCAGAATTTCAATGGGCTGATTCCATACCGAAGTTTACGCCGGTCATGAATTGGGATCACTATGACGTCACAGGCATTATTGAAAGCAGCAACCTGCTCAAATGGCACGGGAGCAAGAAATGAAACAAATCTGCCCAGTTGTAACTTGTCAACCATTTCCTGCAATTCCTGATGACACTGTCCATCACCAACCAGAACGAACTGTACCGGACGATCCGAATGTTCGAGCACTTGTTTGGCCGCCTGAATGAGCAGGTCTAAGCCTTGCCAGGAAGAAAATGTCCCTGCAAATCCCACGATATAAACGTGCTCATCAAGACCAAATTGACGCCTTGCATCTTTTTGATTCATTGGATACATGATACTTGTTTCGGCTGCATTGTGAATCACAATAGTAGTTTTGGGATTGGCTCCTCTGCGTATCAATTCCTCTCGAATACCAGATGTTACGCACACCATACCATCAACCCAGCGATAGTTGAGTTTGTTGAAAAACCTCAACGTATGGGCCAAAATTCTCCGCTGACCGCGCATTCGTATTTCTTCCTCTACAATCGCATCAACCTCTGCGATTAACAGCACACCTGTCAGTCGGCAAATCGGATATATCAGGAAAGCCAGAAAACATGCTCTGACATAAACCACTTCCGGCCGGTGTTTGACCAGCCAATATGGCAGGCAAAGTACAGTAAGAATTTGCAATAATGTGAAGCTGATAATCGATCTTGGTGGTAATGGAAAAAAAGATACATCTTCATGCCTGGTAACTTCGGCCCGGCCGTAACGGGGCGCAATTGCCCGGACTCCCCATCCTATTGACTTTATTCCACGCATCAAACCCCAAAAATGACTGCTGCCACCCGTATATCTGTTGACACTTTCTGCCCAAATAATCAGAATTTTCATGACCAGCTTCTAAGATCTGAATGCTTAACGAATTTAAGATTAACAACCGTGGTAGTTGAAAATATCCAAATAATTTTATGACGTTTTGCCAAAAACGATTATCATAACATTTGCTGGATATTACAATAACTTTTCTGTGCTCGAAAGGCTCTTTTGTCTAAAAAAGTAACACAATATTACACACTTTTAGTGCAGAAAAAAGGTTTGTGAATAAAGCAATTGTCAAAGCTTCTTAAAGAATATAACGCATAATCTGATAGCGATCAGACGTCTAAAACAAATATGGCTCAAGAGCTTTAAATACTCCTTTTACTTCTCAGCCGTTTGAAAATGGCCATATGCTGTAACGCCGTATTTTCCCATGTCCAGTTAGCAACTAAACGCTGGGCTGCTTCTGCAAGTCTTAAACGTCGAGGTTCATCACTGAGCAAAGCTTGCAATAGCACTCCCAGATCATCATCGCTTTTGATAACTTCATAATGCTCTCCCGCCTTGCCCATTCCATCAATTCCCGTGCCATGCCGGCCAATGACAGGCAAACCCTGTTTCATCGCTTCGACATAGACCAAACCGAAAGTTTCAGTATAGCTGGGTATACACAGCAGTTGTGCCTGTCGCATTTGCTCTCGAACCTCGTGAGGGCTGATTTTGCCGAGGAACTTGACCTGGGAGTGTCCTTGAGCAAGCTTTTCCAGTTTAAGTTGGAAAGAACGGTCGCCATAAAAATTGTCGCCGACGATAATTAGCTCAAAATTAACACCAGCAGCAAACAGTTTTAGCGATGTCTGAAGCAATGCCTTGATGCCCTTGTTAGCGTCCAGTGTGCCGACAAAAAGGATACGCCGCTTCCGCAGCAAATTTGAAGGCGGTTTTTCATCGAAAAGAGTGTCGGTGCCGCTCGGTATTATCTCAACCTCTCGCCCCGTAGCACTATAACACTTGGCCGCAAGATGTGCCGATGGAGAAACCACTGCGTCTGCCACTTGAACAGCTTCGAACAAGAGCTTCTTCTCCCAGCGGGGTAGATTATCGGGATCGTTCATCTCACGCTGCAATTCAAGTACAACCGGAATTCCTCGTTTTTCACCTGCAAGAACCGCTCCATACGACAAGTGGTTGCACATATGTACAAGTATAAGGTCACATTCGATTTTCTCTCCGATCTTGGGCAAAACATGTCTTTGCCAGAACGGATTTATAAATCTCGATAACATGTCTTTTGGGAAAACAGGTATGGTTCGAAAATACAGGCCTGGTTCATAAGGCCCGTTCTTGAGCGCGTTTGCCTTGATGCGATATTTTGTTGAAAATTTGGCGAGTGACCATTTGCCTATCGGAGATATGAAAAGATATACGTCAACCTGATGGGACGGACAACACTTACGCAAAGCATACGCAAGTTTCTGTACGGCATGTCCATTATGCATCTCCCCCGGTAATGGATACATAGTTGTCCAAATAGCAATACGCACTTAGTTTATCTCCCACAGGAAGAATCTAATGTTATAAACGGGACATGTAAAAAAACTCTGAACATTTCAAAGTACGCTGTATTGTTTGAATTACAATATGACCTTTATAAACACTTCCACTATACGGCTATTGGACCTGACTAATCCAAAGGAGATTTTTTCCGCAGAATTTCCTGCAAAATATTCCCCGAATTCATCGCTAAATCCTTAACTTCGGGTATGCACTGCTCAAGATGCTTTTTTATCTCCTTTGAGTCCCGCAGCACTTCCAGGATTTTTTCTGAGACAATATCAGATGTTAACTCATCCGGCGAAAGACAATAGCCTGTATGGCCGAAAATATCCTTATTAAGTCCCTTTGCTTTCATGCTGTATGCAAAACTCAAGGTAGGGACACAAGAGGATAAGGATGCAATTGTAGAATGTGTACGAGCACCTGCAAATATAGACATTTTGCTAATAATCCACTTGGTTTCTGAGGCATTAAATATCGGTGGTATCAAAACTACCTGGTCTTTATGATTTGGAATAGTTGACAGTACATTCTTCAGAAAAAGGTAATCGTTATTTCCTATATTTCCTAAAACATGAGGAATTAAATATATCGGCCGGCCTGTTTTCTGCATTATCTTACTGATAATATCTGCGGACATCTCTATCCACTGCTTTATATTGTCATTCGCTATGTAACGTTTCATAATCGAACTCAGGTTCAATCCAATAGCCCCTTTCTCGATTTTAAGGTCGACTCCTTTCTGCTTTGGCTCGTCCGGTTCCATTAGAAATGCCGGGTCGGCGACACGGTAAACATTGTTTGTTAGTCCCTTGCCGGCAAGGTATTCGATAGTCGACGTTTCTCTGGCAAAAATATGAACCTTCCGTAAGTGATTTATCATGTATCTTTCGTAGGCGGGAATCTTGCCGAATGGGCCGACAGATGCTCCCCATATGACCAATGGCTTTCCTCTTGCTACGACAAGATCATCCAAATTCGTACACCTGCGGGGTAACAGGTTATTATAACCAAGGGAATAATTGTCACCCCCGAGTGCCAAAACCGCCTTGGCTTCACTTAAATATGGCTTTAGATCCTTGTAGGTGACATGCTTTATTGCTTTGGGATATGTTACTCTCAGAACTTTCGTCAGAAACCAGAGAAAATCGAACCTTTTATAAATCCGGTACATTTTTTTGTGTATTATCGATGCGTCTGTCTCATTAAGACACTGCTGCTTAAACTCCTCATCGCTCTCGTAAGAACTGACTACTAAAAACCTTGGATTGTCAAAATGGTTGCGCAATATACGAACTGTTCCTCTGAGGATGGCCTCACAACCGCGGTTATAGTTGGAACCATTACCCGCCAAAATAAAAAGTGAATTGTTGTCTGACATCTTTACAATTTCTTGTCAATTAATAAGGATTCTCACAGGAGCGGTCTTCCAGTCATACTCTTAGAACCCTTCGTAACCGCCGTACTATTCCTTTTGGAACGCGACTTACCCTGTCAAAAAGTTCTGCCCTTCTAAAATGTATTATATATGGCTCAAATCTTGTATGAAAATCCGGCAACTGTTTTTTCGCCAAAATCCATTCTTTGCCGCTTTTCTCAGAAATTATCCACGTCATTTTAACAACTCTTTTTCTCCCGAAAGACACTCTTGAATGACAAAGATGTATCCTCTTTTTCGGTACTAACTGCCCTGCCTTTTTAGCAAGATGATATCTTTCTCTCATTTCGCCACGTTTTATGTTCAGTCCTCCCTGCTGACTTAGAATCACATCTCTGATATTCGAATTTTTTAAAAATAATGAACCCTCTTCCACCGAGCTTTTGAAAAGGCTCCAAAGTCTCTCACTTCTTACCAAAACGATACTGTGCCCCCTCCAATCGGAAGAATATTCAGGTAGCCAGGCATCCATAAAACACACATCAGCTACTTCAGCAAATAAATCATCACAAAAGTTGCAGGAATTGAGTGTAAAATAGCGGTTGCACCAGATTGGCGCAATCCCCTCTGTCCAAAAAACAACATTCTCATAAACCTGCTTTGTCCCGGCCCGACATACAGATTTCATCCCAAAATCTGCTGCCGGACGGCCTGAATCTTTGATACGAAAGGTAAACTGACGTAGGCAATCAGGGTCACCACCGCCAAGTGCACATATATATTCTGCGAAAGATTTGCTCTTTGTCTGACCACATGTCAAACCTAATACAAACTTCACTCTGCCTCGAAGTTTTGGACTCAGTTGCATTGCTAAACGAATGGCTTTACAAAAACACGGCAAGCCAATGATGGCGTAGCGTCCTTCATTTGATAGAATATGCTTAATAACTTCACTCATTTCAACCGGATAATAACAGGAACGGCTGCAACTGCGAACTTGCTCAGGTTCGCTCACAAGAACATACTTAAAAAGCCTGCCGGCTTCCTGTGTGGGTGACACGCAAGCCACGTAATCAACCATATTCTCTTTCAAAAGCGTTTCCAGCATCCAGGTTGCCATACCTCCTGAAGCACCGTTTTCTCGATGACCTCCAATTGTTGAATAACCGATTAACGAATCGAGGTAATATCCGGTTTCAGGCGTGTGTTTCATCCCGGAAACATTCGAGAACAATTCGTTGCCAAGCGTATCTTCGTCTTGGTCCTCAGCGGCAAAAGGGCATACTTTCAGACAAAGCTTGCATGAATCCGGACACTTCTCACCTTGCTTTAATGCTATATATTCCCCCAATTCATTGAACTCGATTCTTAAGTTATTATGTGGGCAAATTGATGCGCACAGGCCACAGCCAATACACAGATTGTTTACGACAACCTTCTCGCAAACATCGTCCCAATTACGAACGGACATCAGCATTCCCCTTCTTGATATAACCGACTATAATAGATCTAACGAATTCCTTCTCAGCCTTGCTAAGTATTAGATAATAACACAGCAAACAATAAACCACAGCCATTAATGCACATGTTGTCACCAAACGCGGAATAGTAGCTAAATCATATATATTGCTCAGGAACCACGCCCCTAAAGATAATATCGCTGTCAAAGCTATCCCTGTAACAAGCTGTTTGAAAAACGTTGTAGAAGGTTTTTTAATTATTAGTGCTGTATAAATGGGAGTGAAAATCATGTTTTTACCTGTTAGACAAAAAACGGTTGCTAAAGCGACTCCATATATACCCAAACTTGTATATTTAACTAACAGGATTGATACGAAGAGATTTGCCACTCCACCAGCAAGTGTAACTATTGCTGGAAGCCGAACTTTGTTCATCCCGGTAGGAATGCGAAACATCGGCCTGACAACAAGATTCACTATGCAGGGCGCGACCAATAACCACATCAAAGGGCTCAGTTTTATAAAGGCAGGTCCTAACCACCTTTCAAGTAACGGTTCGGACAAACCACAAATTAAACCTATGGGCAATGCCATCGCCATTGCCATAAATTTAATAGCACGCTGAGTTTGAAATGCCAATGTTTCCAGGTCCTCCTTCGCTATGTATTCATAAACTATCGGTGCAAACACGCTGCTTATAGCTGTTCCAAATATGTTTAACAAAACGACCCATTGCGTTATTGGGGCATAGTAGCCGCCTTGTGTGGGACCCAGTAATATATTAATAACCACTAAATCTATGCTTAAGTATAAAAGCGCGCCTATCTCATTAAGTGTAATCCATCCTCCCATCCTAGCCATCTCACGGAATGCTTTGAACTCAAATAAAACAAGGCGCAAATGCAGTTCCGGTGTGAGAAATCTGGTGAAAATAATGCCTGAGACTAACAAAACCAATGCTGTCCCAAAACGCGATAAACCAAAATATGTTACTGAAACTGATAAAAATTTAAAACACAGGACCAAAATCGCAACCTGAAAAACCCGGCTTAGAATTGTAGCAAGGTTGCCCAAATCGAAACGATGCTTTACGAATGTGCTTACCATGAAAGGACTGGATAAACCAATCATGAACGATGATAGTATGACAAGGAAGAATAGGTTTCCTGCCTGGCTTTCACAGCCGACGGGTATCTGAAACAGCTTTGGCAGCCATATGGCAATGACAATAATTGGTACCAGCAGCAATAAATACACTGTCAGTAAAGAAAAGAAGGCGGTACTGAAATATAAACTCGCTTTTTCGAAATCGTTTCTGCCAATGCTTAAGGCCACAAACCTGCTGACAGTTCCTCGAATTGTCAGGGTAAATAGTTCGGAATAATGCGAAATCATGAGAAATAAAGGAATAATACCATATAGCTCAAGTCCGAGATGTCGTATCAAATACGGAGTTAGCCAAACCCCTACCAGTGCGCTTACTACAACTACCAGTATGTTGGTTCCAATATTGACTAAAAGCCGCTTTTTAGCTTCATGAGTCGAACTTTGCATTGATTTACAGGATTCTCTTGAATACTTCTAATGTTTATCACAAATCATATGCAGCAGTATCACAATGCCGTTGACAACGCTGGAATGAGACTCTTAAATTGCTGTCTTCTTTTCACCTGTATCCTAAATATATTGTTGGTTTTGATAATAATTTTCTTCCAGTGACTGTATGGATGAGCCGCATAGCAGTCCAATGAATGCTGCCAGTATTGCACTGGTTTCCACGTTCCAGAAAAAATCACCCGTCAACTCAAAAATCATATGGTTAATCAGCACTATGAAAGACGTTAAGAGTACTGTCCTCTGAAATGGCCTTTTCTCTATATGAAGCGCTTTTATGCCTCGAATGAACAAAGCCGATAACATCGAAATGTAAATAATCAAACCTATTATTCCCGTACGGAGCAGCATAATAATATAGCCGTTATCGGTAGTTTGGTAGATCGTTTTGCTTATGCCAACGCCAAAAACAATAGATTCTTTGACTTCTCTTATACTTCTCTCCCACAATAAGTACCTGGCATATAAGACTGAACTCATTGACTTCCCGTCGCTGACACCAATCATGTCCTTTATTCTGGGATTAAGTGGTAGTGTATCAGCATATATACGAATAAATATCAATATACTGAACACCAACAGCGTTAATAATAAAACCGGTATAATTGCTTTGCCGCGAAGTGATAATAACAGCGAAATAGCGGTTATCATGAAAAGGGCAATAAGTGCCGTTCTTGATGCTGTGGTCATTAGCACGGCTAAGCCTAAACTCACGAATGTGCCGATTGCCAGCAGTCTTCTGAATCCCTTCATATTTATGGAAATTGCCAGTGATACAGCCGCCAGCATGACTAAACACAGGCCGAACTGATTAGGATTACCAAAGGTCCCAACTACTCTTGCCCCTATTCCCATTTCTTCGAGCCTCGTCCACTCTATTGTATAAAAACGCTCCACTAATCCGGACACATACCAGAATCTAAATCGTTGAAAAAACGCCAGTACAACCGACATTAATGAAATAATAATGATGCCCATTGAGAATTGTTTGACTTGCCTATCGCCAAAATAAAACGAAGCTGCAATAGAGGCTATAAGGATCATGCGTATAAAGACAATCGGTTGATAAAGGTCCTTTATGAAAAATGGGTATCGCCCTACAGCTACGTTTATCATTGTCGAAAACAACAACAAAAATGCCAGCGCCAACATAAACCAGCTAAAAATGCGGTTACGGTACGAAAACACAAATCCCCCATAAAGCTGTTTCGACCTTATCCATCTGCTTATTACAAGCAGAATTATTATGATATCAGCCGAACGCATAGGTGGTAGCATCCCAACCGGTTTGGTCCGAGGACCGAAGATTAATGAAAACAATAACAGAACAGCTAACCACCCATCGTACTTGCCAACATTAACCAAACTTTCTTCTTCGTAGATGGCGTCCGGTTCCAGAAAATCTTCTTCCATATATTCTGTCTCGGCTTCATAAAACATTTCTGTTTATCACCTTAATTGATGACGACGGGCTTCAACTTCCGAAAAATATCATAGCATAATATCTAATCTATTCTTACCTTGTAAATATGCGTCCCTAAAGGTTCGAAAGTGTCTGTAAAATAACCACCGGATAAGTCTATTGTACGATCTTCGCTTATAACCTGAACTTGCGAAGATTTGCTGTTGATCGGGCCAAACTTAACTGTAACTCTACACGCCTCCCCTCCGTCTTCTGCTGCTCTGAGTTTTTGAGCTGTATTTACCGCAAAGATGTATAAATACTTTTCATATTCACGGGCTGTCCATTGTATCGAACTCAATTTAAGTGATGTTCTAACGCCGGTCTCATATTTGTAGTCATCGTGAAAATACGCAGGGCCTTTGACTGCCTGGCAATTCAGCAACCTCGGTTTTTGGTCTGACAGAATAACTTCTCCAAGACGCTCCGGACCGTTGAGTTCGGTGGCCACGTTAAGAACCGCTTCTATAAGTTCCGGTCGCTGCTTTGCAGAGGCATAACTATACCACATTATACCTTTGGCACCGCTGATAAAGGCCAGGTATGCATCGAAGCGTACATCTTTGGGTCTTGTCCAGTTGTATTTTCCTTTGAGTGCTTCAAGGGCTGCAATCACCACCAGAACTCCGTTTTTATAAGCATGGTCAATTCTTCGCTTAATCTCAATCCTGGGCTGTGTGCCATGATAACTCGGATAAGCCCCAAAAACTACCGCATCTGTCATGCTGTTCACTCGCCTTAAATAATCAGCGTGCCAATCCACAACATAGGTAATAAGCGGTCGCTTTCTTGTGTCGGTATTACGTATAATGTCGCTAATCAGTTTTAGTTGGTCAAGGTCCTTTTCCTTGGTCTCTTCAGGTAGATACCATACAAGTATCTGTTCATTACCCGCTAAGGCTGATATATGCCGCTGCCAGAAGTCCCTCCCCCTCGTTGTGAAATATTTCCTCGGAAGGTTCTGTAAAACAGCCACACCTGCTTCTCGGGCGGATTCCAGATCTTTCAAGGCTTTATCCACAGATTGCTCACTATGGTATCTGTGAAATAAAATTATCCCACGACTACCAAGGGTTTTAAGCTTTTCTGAATCTCTAATGTCATGCAGAATTGCATAAAAGCCCAGGGGGATGAATTGCTGTGTGGGTGTCTTGAAAAATTTAAGAAATGCCTGAGAACTCATTTCTGCTCTTTTGGCCAATCCTAAAGGTATTTGAGGCTGATTCATTGGTATAAGCCGGCCACCGATTTCATTGCTGACCGCATCTTTCTTGCCCTCGGCTTTCTGCTCACAAGAAAAAGCGGAAAGAGCAATGAGAAATGAGCTTGTCGTAATCAATGCCGAAACAAGCAAACCGTATTTAAGACCTGTCTTCCTCATTTTGTATAGCCATTCAGCCATTTATCCTACGAATTCCTCAATCTTGCTTGCAACGTACTGGAGCTGCTCTTCCCTCAACTCCGGATAAACCGGAAGCGCTATGACCTCTTTCGCCGCCTTTTCCGATTCCGGCATGTCCCCTTCTTTGTGTCCCAGATACTTAAAACACTCCTGCAGGTGCGCAGGAATCGGATAGTAGACCTCACAGCCGATTTTATTTTCACGAAGGTGTGCCATCACCTCATCCCGCCGGGGGACGCGAATGACGTATTGATTGAAGATACTAACACAATCAGGACTAATGTACGGCGTTTGCACAATTGTTCCTGAAAATTTCTTGTCGTAGTTGGCGGCGTTGCGTCTTCGCGCCTCCGACCATTCGTCCAAATGCGGCAGCTTGACTAACAGTGCTGCAGCCTGGATTGGGTCAAGCCTGAAATTACCGCCGATGTATTTATGATAGTATTTCGGCTTGCTGCCGTGATTGCGCATGATAAAAAGCCGGTTATAAAACTGTTCATCATTAGTGACAATCATGCCTCCGTCACCGATGCCACCCAGATTTTTGCTTGGAAAGAAACTGAAACAACCGGCCTTTCCGATACTGCCTGCCTTTCGGCCTTTATAAGTGCTTGTTATTGACTGGGCTGCGTCTTCGATCACCGCAAGGTCGTGCTTATTCGCGATCTCCATAATCGGGTCCATATCGCTCATCTGTCCGAATAAATGGACCGGTATAATTGCCTTGGTCTTTTCCGTGACCGCCGATTCTATAAGCTCTGGATTAATATTGAATGTCTTCGCATCGATATCCACGAAGATCGGCTTTGCGCCCGTCCGGGTGATACAGCCGACAGTAGCGAAAAACGTAAACGGCGTGGTAATAACCTCGTCTCCCGCCCCGATATCCAGACTCATCAAACTGTTCAAAATGGCGTCCGTGCCGCTGGAAGCACCAACCGCGAACCTGCAATCACTTATCGCCGCTATCTTCTCTTCTAATTCAGTTACCTTCGGACCGCCGATACACCGCTGTGATTCGAGGACTTCCGAAACCGCTGCCAAAACCTCATCTTTTATAGTTGCGTACTGTGCTTTCAGGTCCAGTAAAGGTACCTCCATTTCAGTTCTCCTAATCAAAATCAAGATAGTTATTTATTTTTTTTAAATTCATCATACGAAATTTTGCCAATCGCTTCATCGGGCGGCAAGGGAGCCTCCTCATCCAAATCCAGGCATCTCACCACTCCCGGCTCGACTTCTTTATAACGATAACCACTCTCGGCGCATATCATAACACCCTCTGAATCCGGCTCAGGCAAGCGGATACCGTGCCGGCTCATCCAACCAACCTGTCGTGCAGGAACTCCCTGCATCAAGGCATAATCCGGAACGTTCCTGGCCACTACGGCACCGGCAGCTATAAAGCAATAACGCCCCAGATCTATGCCGCAGACAATCGTTGCATTCGCTCCCACCGTTACGCCCCGGCGGATGACCGTCTTTTCGTAAAGACTATGACGTACAATCTGTGAACGGGGGTTTGTAATATTGGTCAATACGCAGCTGGGACCGAGAAAAACGTCATCCTCAATAATCGTGCCCGTGTAAATTGCAACATTATTTTGAACCTTGACGTTGTTGCCGATGACTACCCCGTTGGCAACAAGCACATTTTGGCCGAATATGCACTTCTCGCCGATTTTGGCGTCTTTCATTATATGTGAAAAATGCCATATCTTTGTACCCTTGCCGATTTCGCACGGCTCGTCAACATACGCCGTCTCATGGACAAAATAATCTTTATCCCGGCTCATTAAATATCCTCCAGCTTTACGGGCTCACCATTACCTTTTAATGACTTCTGGCCTGCTTCCAAAATCCGTACTACCCGCAAGCCGTCAATGCCGTCACTGCGTATTGCCTTATTACCAAGGATGCTGTCTATAAAGTGACTGCATTCCAGAGAAAGCGGCTCGCCGCCCGGTATCTTCGGAATAACAATATCACCGAATCGCAGAGATATGACTTCCACGTAGGATGTCGTTATGTCCTGCTTAATCGCTACGGCCTTGTCGTACATCCGTACTTTCTCCGTGGCTTCCATATCATCGAATGTCACCATCCTCTCGGAGCCGACTACCGTTACCTTCCTGATTTTGTGAGGGTCGAGCCAGCTGCAGTGAATATTTGCCATCTTGCCGTCCGTAAATTTAACCGTGGCGAAAACCACGTCCTCAATGTCCTTCTGAAGATAACATTGTCCCTGCGCAGCCACGGATTCGGGCTCGGAACCAAGAAGATAACAGATTATGGAAATATCATGCGGCGCCAGCGACCACCAGGCGTTCTCATCTTTACGAACGATACCTAAATTAACCCGCTGTGTGTACACGTAGTAAGGTTGGCCAACATTGCCCTTATCTATCGATTCCTTGAGGAAATTCACCCCTGGATGATATTCTAACAAATGACCCACCATCAATTTCAGCCCCTTTTCTTTCGCCAGGTCAACCAATGTCTTGCTCTCGTCCGCGGTTGAGGTCATGGGCTTCTCGACATAAGTATGCTTGCCGGCCTCCAGAGATTTTTGTGCGATGCTAAAATGAGTGGGGACATCGGTAGCAACCACAACAGCATTTACTTCACTATCATTCAAAACTTCCTGAAGATTAGTTGAGGTCTCAATAAAAGGGAAGTTCTTTTTTTGCACGGCCAGCAGCTTCTCATCCAGGTCACACACATATTTCAGATTACATCTTTTAGCTGTGGCAAAATTACGGATAAGGTTCTTACCCCAATAGCCAGCACCGATAACAGCGATATTCAAAGCATTTTCACCCATGCCTTTGTCTCCTTTGTTTAAATCCAAAAAATGGAAGCTTACTTGCTCTGCGACCCCATTTCAAGTCTTCGTTACTTGATAATATACACTTTTGAGAATTTCATTTTCACACGATTGGTTATAAATTGTAAATCTGTATAAACTCCGTCCCCGTCGGCTGCGCAAAAAACGGACACAAACCAACTACTATACGCATCTAAGAAGCGTATCTGTCGGTATCTGACTTCCTGTCGGAAGTGTCTATTGGCAGTCCCGGCAAGAAGAAACCGAGTTGTTTTCGTTATGCTTTGTAAAGGGGGGGCGATCAGAAACAAATATTAAGATGCGATACTTTGTCCTGTTATTCTCGCCCCTGATTTAATCAAGGCTGTAAAATGTTGCCTTTTGATTTCGACCATCCTGGATCTATGCCAGATTGTTTTGTTACCTTTCCTCTATGTTTTTTGCTGTTAATTTTCCTTTATTCTCCTTCCCCGTCATAAGTATCGACAAATAAAGAACATAGCTTTAGTAAAGACACGCCCTCGACAGACTCTGGCTGCCGGTTTTACGTTAAAATTAAAGCCGACCATCTCGGCAATGCGACAACCATAAGTATCTTATCAACAGTAACATAAGACAGTTTGTGATCTTGGGCAGACCCAAGTTGCAAGACCCAATACGCGTAAGGCGTAAATTCATAAGCCGCTGCTATGGATTATTCTCTGACAAGGCCGGATCATTCGGCTTCGCCTCAAAATGAGGGAAAAAAGCCAGGAATCAACCAATTTGAGTTAAAAAATATACGCTCACAGCTTCTTGTAAGTTCAAAGTGGGTTGGAGAACGTCAGAGAGCTTGGAGATGCAATGAATTCTGCCCTGTCTGATGGTAGCCCTGGCTCGAGGCAGAAGGTTTATTATACCAAAATCTTCAGGCCGGGAAAAGTCTCAAACGCACAAATCCTTTCAAATTAACAGCCGACCCAAACAAATGTGAGGCGATCCAAGTCTATTGCATACAAACACTTGCAACGAGTTGCCTTAGGCAACCTGTTCTTTACGGCACATATTACGGATTAATTTGGAACGGCCCTTTGTGTTCAATCAGTAGCGGCTAACCCAATTTTAGCAGCATCACTTACGTAGCGTTCGGCAGGTTTGGTCCGAGTATCGCGCAGATGTTTGTATATTCTTGCCGCTTCGCTCTTTTTGCCGGCAGCAATAAGCTTCTCGGCAAGCAGAAGGCACGCCTTCGTGGCCTGGGTTCTTTCCCAGCCGTCAGCCTGGTCCGCTGCCTTTTGAAGCATGTTTGCCGAGTCGGCGTCTCCGATATTGGCCAGCGCCCAGACAGCGGCAATGCGGACTGCCTCGTCTTCGTCGCTGACTGCCTTCTGCAATGCGCCGACCGACTTCGTGTCGCGGACAACGCCAAGATTCTGCAGGATAGTCAGCCGACACTTACCGCTAACTCTGGATAAGGCCCCGTGAAACTGCTCAGCGGCCCCGTCGCCAATGGCCACTAATGCCTGGGCGGCGGGCTCGCAAAGGTCCTCGTCCTCCAGCAGTTTACCGAGTGCTTCGACGACCTCTCTGCCGCTGGCAATCTGCAGCTCTCGGATGAGGTATTTTTGGACCTCTTTTGGCCGGTCACCGCCGATTTGAGAGGCTAAAGTCCTGGAAAATCTCCGGCGTGGCCTGTCATTATCGAGCTTGCAGACATGCAGTGCCATGCAGTGAAGCGCATAGTGGGCCTTCGCGTCGTCACCCTTGCCCGGCTCGACGAGCATGTCGATAACCCCGAGTATATTATCACGACCGCCTTGAAGAATATCTGTTATAGCGCCCTCGATTTTTTCTTTGTCAATGTCGGTGCAGTACATACCACGCTGATCAGGAGCGGGCATTTGATTGACAAGTCCGACAAGGGCAGATGATGGTTCGTTCATTTTTATTTTCCTTTCTGCAGTTTATCCGCCAAATTGGCGTGGCGGATTTAATTCTGCTTGCAGATTTCTATAAATGCCACGGTGCCCGCATGGGCTGGTTGACCAAACGGTTGGCCTCTTCATCGCCGATGATTTCTTCTTTGACCGGGTCGTAATGAATCTTTCGTCCGGTGCGGATGGCGATATTGGCCAGGTGCATCAGGGTTACGCACCGAGTCGACGCTGCTGCGTGGCCGCCGGCCTGTTTACGCGTTCGAATCGCTTCGGGAAATCCTACCAGCGGTTCGGGGTCGGGC
>JAOUFU010000469.1 GCA_029858035.1 Phycisphaerae bacterium | reverse complement strand
GGATGACGGCATTATCTTTGTCGGGCCGGTTGACGATGCTACTCTGATCCCTCTGTACAATAACGCGCTGGCTCTGGTTTACCCTTCACTTTACGAGGGTTTTGGTCTGCCGATCATCGAAGCGATGAAACTTGGAACACCAGTCATCACCTCTGATCTTTCATCGATGAAGGAGGTGGCAGGGAATGCTGCTATGCTTGTTGACCCCTATGATAGTGAACAGATTGCTCGTGCAATGGCAAGAATCATAGTAGATAAAAGTGAAAGAAAGAAACTAAGAAAATTAGGCAGCAGAAGGGTAAAATGTTTCTCGTGGAAAAATGCCGCAGAAGAGATTTGTGGGATATATGAAAGATTATTGTTCTAAGCGTAAGATCAAAGTCTGCCATATTATTACCAAAATGGTCTACGGCGGCGCTTCACTTGGAACATTGCATCTGGTTCAGAGGTTAGACCAAGAACATTTCGACAGCACAGTTATGTGTGGGGTTCAATCAGAGAACGAAGGAAGTCTGTTAGCGGATGCCACTGAAAGAAAATTCAAGGTTGTTATAATTCCTGAGATGGTTCGTGAGATCAATTTGGTGAAGGATGTTATCGCGTTCGTCAAACTGATACATGTAATCCGTGCGAACGAATATGATATCGTACACACCCATGGTTCAAAAGCTGGGGTCATTGGAAGATTGGCTGCGGCTTTGAGCAAGGTGCCTATTGTCTTGTTCACTGTTCATGGTTGGGGTTTGAAAGCAGGAAGTTTTTTTGTCTGTAGAATATTCAGGTTGATAGAAAGAGTACTGGCTGTCCTCACGACGAAAATTCTCTTCCAAACACAGGCGGATATGACAGAAGCAATCTTCTACAAAATAGGGAAGCGCAGTCAATACATGCTTATCGGTAACGGAATAAATCTGCGGCCGTTTATCCACTATAATAAAGAACGTGCAAGACGGGTGAAAAAGGAATTGAGAGCGGTCAATAAGATGATTATTGGTACGGTAGGAAGAGTATCAGTACAGAAAAACCCCGTTGGATTCATAGAGATCGCCGCGCAGGTGCTGAAGCAAAGAGATGATGTGATCTTCATATTTGTGGGAGGCGGGGAAATGCTTGGCGACATGAAAGAGTTGGTGAGAAAACTCAATCTCGAGAAAAGTGTGCTCTTTATGGGGGTCAGAGATGATGTCCCCGAAGTGATGGCGAATTTTGATGTTTTTGTATTGACATCACTATGGGAGGGAATGCCGCGCTCTCTGATTGAAGCAATGTCATTATCCAAACCAGTTGTCGTCAATGCAATAGGCGGCATTGGCGAGCTCGTCACCGACGGGGATAACGGTTTTGTCGTGCCGGTAAAGGAAGCTCCCAGATATGCCGAAAGAATTATATATCTGTTGAATAGCCCACGTGTGGCAAAAAGAATTGGACAATGCGCTTATGGGAAAGCGAGGGAATACGATTACGACCAAGTTGTTGAGAAAGTAAAGAGAATCTACCTGGATTTATGTAAATTTACTGCCTGATTTAAATCCAGCCATTAAGTGTCGGATATTCTTCATGTACGGTATCTCATGTCGTAGCTGTGTAATTAACAATGTCAGATCAACGTAACTCTTATGCAAAAAATCTTCTTAGTATTTTTTCTGTTGTTCCTTGTATTAATTTGATGACTACCGCCCCGTCGGCAGGGTTCTTGATATGGAACACAAAAGTGCCTCTGTCAGTGACCGGTACAGGCTTGTCATTAATCACAACTTTGGTCCCCGCTTCCACCAATCCAGAAATCTTTATGACCTTGCCGGATTCTAAAGGGCCTTCTTGTGGGTGCGTTTTTATCAAAGCGACAGGTGATTGTTCTGTTGTTTGTATTTCTTCAGCGATCCGTGTACGTACATTGTATAAATGATCTACATCCCTCGTCCATGTGTTGAAATAGTTGCCTACAACCATATCTAAGTATTCATTGATTCTGTAATCAGCGTAATCAGAGAAATCTGCAGTTATGTCCAGTCTTCTCATTGCATTTCTTATGGTTTCTTCGAGCAGGTAGAGGTATTCATAGTCTTCAAGACCCTGGCGGAATGTTTCCCAGCGAAGGGAATTGACCGGGGGTCCTGCTCCTGCAGGGTTGGGATACAGCAAGACACCATCACCTGGTTTGAGGGTATCGTCCTTAGCCCCTTTTCTTTCCACTTGAGAAGAAAAATCGTAAGGGTCTTTTTGCCAGAACGTCAGATTCCACCAGGCGTAAACACCGTCTATGTCAGCGAGCCGGTACCGCCATGCGTATAAGCGTTTGTCGATTAATGGAGTGTCAATGTATGGATCATTATGATAGACAAAGATCCTATCCCCGTGTGTTTTGCGTTCTGCAATGTCTTGCTTATTAAAAGCCCTTTCAGTGAAAGGCAGGCACCATATGTCAACAATACCGAATAACTTCAGTGTCGGCCACATGGTCATGAAAATTTTGAGATTTGGGGCGGTTTCTTTTATGATGTTGCCGATTCTGACAATTCTGTCATAATCCGGATCCTCTAATTGAGGTTCGTCCCAATAACCGATCCAACAGCGATCTATCCAGCCGTTAGCAATCAGATAACTCTCTAATTTGTGACAGTACTGTTTGAACAAACGCTCAAACCTGGCGGACCCAGGGTCTAATCCCATCCAATTTCGTCGATATTTCCATCCGGCGGCATCGCCGAGGAACGGACCTACGGTGATTGCTTCAAATCCGTAGTTCTCAAACAATACTTTGATCTTGCGGCCAAACTCTTCAAAGAAAAAAACCACGCTGTCGCCCACGATCTCTGTTTCGAGGTCGATCGTACTGAAAGCATTTACCCGGTGCTCTTGCAAGTTTTGATAATAGTCAGCAAGTATTTCCTCGTTAGGCCTACGGTCGTATTTCTTTATCAGGGAAAGCCAGAAATTTGACCTTACATATAAATCCGCCCGATTTGGTACTGTAAATGGCCATATTTCGACCTCTAAAGGAATTCTGACGAATAGATTCGAACTATTTCTGATGGCTATCGTGCCCCTATAAATACCTGGAGGCGTGTTGTAAGGTACCCATACGTTTATATAAATTGGATTATTGATATTTGCGACGAAATAATAAGTGTCTGAATTAACCAGAAAATCAGCATGTGATCCGGGAATTCCGATAGCGCTCGATATATCCTCTACTTCAACGAACCCAACTCTGTAACTCGTCAGATTAGCACTTTCTATTGAAGTACTGGTTAATGGGTCTACCAGGTCTGTGAAGTTGATGGTACAATCGTAACAATCCTCGTCTGGTTTGATGCATATTTGGAACTGTTCATTTTCATTACGTGCTGCCTTGATGGCTATTTTGTTGTAACTTTCCGTCTTCGGAGGTGGTGTATCCCGGAATATTTTGTGTTCAGCGAATTCAAACCACATCATAGGATCGTTTTGTCTCAGAACATATGCTCCCTCAGACGGAGAAAAAACACTGCTACTTTCAACAAAACACGTTTCCAACAAAACTTCATCAAACCACACGGTTCCTACACCTTTTATATAGAGTGCCACTTGGATATGTTCAGTATTATCAGGTACGCGAAAGTCAACTGAGAAGATGTGCCAA
>JAOUFU010000371.1 GCA_029858035.1 Phycisphaerae bacterium | reverse complement strand
CGCCCACACCCCGCTCGCTGTAATAATCCAGCGCAAGAGTGCTGTCCGTCCCCTCGGTTTCCCACAATCCAAGAAGCCGCGAAAGGTGCCATCGTGTCTCAAAAGATGTGCCCCAGACGTTATCATGACCGACACGTACGCTTTTGATAGGAACATCGGGCCTTTGAAGGTTACTGCGTATAAAGGGCCAGTAGAAAATCGTCCTGTCCTCCACCTTAAAACGCACATCACTCATCTGTGCATCAAAACTGCCATCCGAAAGCTTACCTGTCCGCTCATCAGCGCTGGTCGTATCTGTGATAATCACACTTGAGGCGTTAAATGAAACCTGTGGCAGATAAAACTCACTGCTCGTC
Source organism: Phycisphaerae bacterium (assembly GCA_029858035.1). Classification (GTDB taxonomy): domain Bacteria; phylum Planctomycetota; class Phycisphaerae; order Sedimentisphaerales; family Anaerobacaceae; genus CS2-K091. Next base: position 4,329 of record JAOUFU010000371.1, on the reverse strand, counting down.
AATGTAATATCCTCACCGGCAAACTTATTTTCCGCCAATTGCTTAAGCTTTGCGGCCCGGACATAAATCGGAATCCCACGCTTCACATCGAAGCTCCTCATCTCCGCATTTACTATAAGCGCCTTGTTCTGTTCGAAATCGTAGTATATCTGGTCAGCCCGAACCGTCCGCTGCCCGGATGTCATCACAACGTCGCCCGACAAATAAATTGCCTTCAAATTTTCGCGAATCGCACCCATCAAGTCGGTTTCAGGAGCGCGAGGCACCGGCCCCTCGGCATACCATACGACTGCGTTATCAGCCTGAAATTCCAGCAAACCACCTTCTTCCTGTTTCTGCCAAATATAAAACCTGCCTATAACCGTCACAACATCCTCGGCATCAGCCGTCTTACCTGCCTCCATACTCAACGCGGCTTCGCCGGCCGGTCTTATATTAACAGGATACATCAAACCCGGCTTCTTCTCGTCCGCACCGACTCCTCCATCCTGGACAGCCGGAAAAACTACCGTCGGCAGTAATATCGCAATTGAGCAAATAACCAAAATAAACAGCCGGTTCTTTCCCATACACTCGTTCAACTAAAGAACATATCGTACTGTGCGCGCTTTCGTAGGGTGGGGCTTGCCCCACCATTATTCTCTCACAAAGCTCTGTTGCGCACGTCGCATCGACGAGATTATATCTTTTTCTCTCCCCAAAGCCAGCAAAAACCAACTTAATAATACAGGCAGCTTGATTTATCTTAAAGTTTCCTGTAAAAGATGTTCTCGAAACACGATATATGACATACAAAATACGAAATGGGCATTTATGGCTAAAAATGAGCGTTCCGCATATCAGAAAGAAGTAATCTCACGGTATTACGATAACCTCGATACGATAATGCTCCAGAAACTCGGCGAGATGGTAACAGATCTCTATTTGGCCGACACACCCGCCAAAAAGGATAGGTTTTGGCAAAGGGCACATAAAGCTATGGTAAAGCTCAAAGTCCCGCCCGCAATCATCGAACACATTATGCAAAAGAAAGATGTGGAAATACTCGCCAAAAACCTCCAGGACTGGCTCGCCAAACAAAAGAAAAAATAAAATGCCCGCCTTCCTGTTATTCGGACGTTTGATTTTCCCAAAATACAAAAAACAGCAAAAGTCACCTTGTCATTAGCCTCAAACGCAAATTTCACCTTTGCTTCACAGCAATTTTGCCGTTATAATACTTATGAGTACAGAAACACCAAAGGCCGGCAGACGATTCGCGCCTCAATTCTAATTCCATTGGAGTCAGATATGGCTGAAGGATACCCGGACACCGCAAAAGTCTATGTAACCGAGAAGCTCGGCAAGCTGAGTATTCGTGATATGTTGGCTTATTTCGAGGAGCACGGCGTCATGAGGGTCTCCGACCTGCACATCAAAGTCGGCACGCCGCCTGCATACCGAATCGACGGCAACCTCGTAAAGCTAAAAGGCATAACTGTTACACACGATATCGCAAAGCAGCTTATATACCCGCTGCTTTCAGACGAAAACATGCAAAAGTTCAACAGCCAATACAGCGTTGACTGCTCCTATCGGGTCGGCCAACTGCAATTTCGAATAAACGTCTTCAGGGAAAATGACGGCATCTGTGCCGCCATACGCGCATTGTCCATGGACATCCCAAAAGTGGAGGACATCGGCTTTCCCAACGATGTCTGGAAGGACATCGTCAACCGAAAGCAGGGCCTCGTCCTCATGACGGGAATCACCGGCGCCGGCAAATCCACTACCATCGCCTCCGTTATCGACCGCATCAGCGAAAAACACGCCTGCCGAATTATTTCCATCGAAGACCCCATAGAGTACCTTTATCAGCAAAAATACGCCCTTATCTCACAGCGCGAGGTCGGAAGAGACGTCAAATCATTCGTCGACGGCTTGAGGGCCCTGCTCCGCGAGGACCCAGACATTGTATTTGTCGGAGAAATGCGCGACCCGGAAACGATTATGATGACACTTATGGCCGCCGAAACCGGACACCTGGTCTTCTCCACTCTCCACACACGCGATGCAACCGGTACAGTAACGCGCATTCTCGATTATTTCCCGCCAGGCAGGCAGAATGAAGTGCAAAATCAGCTATCCCTGAGTCTCGCCTACATTATCTGCCAGAAGCTCGTCCCAAAAAAAGACGGTACAGGCAGGCTCGTCGCAATGGAAATTCTAAACAACAACTACGCCTGCGCCAATCTGATTCGAACCGGAAAAATCGAGCAGATATATTCGCAGCTGCAAACGAAGGTCAAAAACAAGCCCGGCGAGAAAATGATTACCCTCGATAAGCACCTCGCAATGCTCGTAAAAGCCGACAAGGTCGACCTGCTCGAGGCACAGAAGTGGGTAAACAATCTTAGCAGCTTCGTTGACGCTATGAAGCATGACCAAGTTCATCCTGACCGATGACCGAACCACTGCACGCTTGATAAGATAATCGAGTTTCGAGCATCGGGTATCGAGAATATGACAATAAAGTTTAACTGCCCCTACTGCAAAGCCTTGATTGCATTTGACAGCAAACACGCCGGAAAACGCGCCCGCTGCCAGACCTGTCAGCAGCTCTTTTTTATCCCTCACAAAGACGATCAAAAGCCCAAAAAATTCGAAACAGAAGAAATTGAAATAGCCGAGCCTGTCCCCGGATTCTACCGCGCCGTCTTCGTTGAAAGCTGGAAAATATTCAATACCAAAACAAATGCAACGCCACTGGTATTCGTGGGCCTTGCAGTCTGTGTTAAGTTCTTTTTGGGATATTTGAATTTTACGCTTACTATACCCGGCCAGGCAACCAGTATCGAGTTCCCCGTGCCTTTCGGGACTATATGGACTGTCACAGCGTGGGGCGCCTTGTTCTGGTATTACATGCAGATAATCTACTCGACGGCCTTTGGGACAGAAGAGCTGCCCAGGGTTTATCTGGGGAGCTTTAGAAAATTCATGTGGAACATTCTCAAGTCTATTTATGTATTTTTGATGATACTGCTCGTGGTCGAACTGCCCTACTTCATTGCTGCCGTGATAACGAGAAAAACCGGCCTCGATTGGCCTGTATTCTTGACTATCCTAAAGCTCGGCTGTCTGTTCTTTTTCCCGATAGCGATACTAACAGTAGCCATAGGTAAAGACCTTACTATGTTAAGGCCCGACTACCTCCTAATTCCCGTATTCGGTGCATTAAAACCATATCTGGTCGTGGCCGCTTTACTCATCACCGTCGGCCTTCTTGAAATGCATACAAAACAATTCAATCCATCAGCCAAAGAGACAATCTTATCAATAACCGGTAATCTATTTTTGAATCTCGCTCAACAGGCAATTGCCATAATCGCAATGCGCGGAATAGGCCTTTTTTACAGACACTATTCCTCCTATCTCCCCTGGTAATCAAATCTGCTGAAACTTGACCGACCAATGAACGTCAGTCTTTTATGACTTCAAAACAACACCCGTCAAGCAGCGCAAAATCAACGAAATTAACCACAGTATCCTGGTCAAGGTCGGCCCCGTCACACCAATCCGGCGCACGGCAAACCGATAACCAGTGAGATGCCACAACAGCCAGGTGTTTGATTTTGTTCGTCAATATCTTGATTGTGTCCGTACCGAGGAACCTCCGGCCGCTCGTAAGATAGCCCGCAACAGCGATTTCCCCTTCGAATGGTCCGATACCACAGAACTCGCTCCTGTCAAAAGCCGCCACAACCGCAACCAGACCATCCTCATTCACAGATACTTCCATAGATTCCGACATGATTTGGAATTGTTCGATTTCAGCCGGCCTGCTCGTATCCACATCCTCGACCGCAAAACCCTCCGGCAGCACAAAATGGGCCTTGATCCACTTGCCCTGGCTGCCGGGATTGAGCGCCTGAGGCACTAATTTCATCTCAACCTCTATCGGCAATAAACCAAGCTCATAAGCACCCATATCAACCACTAAACTGCCGTCACCATCGCCATCATATATACGGGCATTACCGTCAATGTCGCAAACATCCGGAGGCACGCTGTCGTTGTCTCCCGCATCGACGCAGGGCGAGCCGGCCGACAATCGATAGTCACCATTGCCGCTGTCCGCAAAAAGCGGCTCAGCATCAATATTGCCGTCCCCCCAGTTCAATATATTGCCGGCCTCCACATATATGCCCCCCTGTCCGCCTCTGATATCGCAATAGCTGACCGTCATCGTTGCAGGTTGTTCGAAATGTTCAAAATATATTTCCGCGCCCTGTAACGCCGTATTGTCCCAAACAATGCAGTTGGTCAGCGTCGAGCTGACGTTGCGATAGT
>JAOUFU010000369.1 GCA_029858035.1 Phycisphaerae bacterium | reverse complement strand
GTTTCCGATGTTACCATCGAACAAGATATCCTTCAAAATATGCATGGCCACAAAGTACAGGATGGTGATTAGCCAGCTTATTGCTGCACACCACTTCAGCCGTCTAAGTTGAGACTTATGTTTTTCGATGATTTCCCTTGCTGAATGTACCCTTACATCGGTCGCTTCGACAGAATTCTTGTCCAGTTGTTTGAGCAATTCTTCTTTTATATCATTTTCTCTTGTCATTTTTTATTTCTCCATTTCTTTTTTTAATGCAAGTTTTGCATAATAAATTCGGGATTTAACAGTACCCAAGCCGCAGTTGATTACCTGTGCAATCTCGTGATATGACATCTGCTCGAGGAAACGCAGCATTAATACCTCCCTATGTTCGGGTCGTAATCTTTTCAAGCATCTATGGATTTTAGCTGCATCTTCGGGAGAATATACGTCATCCTCAGTATCATTTGGGGCTGCGACATTTTCGTTAAGTTCGCGCAAATTCTCCTTTACCCTGTGTTTCTGATACACCCTGTTACGTGCAATACGGTATAGCCACGTTGGAAATGCCTCAGTTCTTTTAAGGCTGTATATATGCCTGATAACGGTCAGCCAGGTATCCTGAAAAATATCATCCGTCACTTCACTGTTTGATGAAAGGTGTCTTATAAAGTAACGCAGGGGCGCCTGGTATCGTTCAATAAGCTCCGCAAAGGCATCCTTATCACCAGTTTGACAACGAAGTATTATTATCTGTTCTATTAACCGGTCGCTTGCATTCATTCGTTACTCTCAAAATATTAAGATGCGCACTAACTGGATAAGTTCAAGAAATTACAGATTTTTCTGGCTTTTGTCCAAAAAAGTTTCACTTTACGCACGATATGTGTATTTTGCACAAATATTAGGACAAAATATGGAACTGGAGATCAAAATACCTAAAAAACTCGTGGAAATGAAGTGCTTTATTACTTATTTTCAGACACACTTACTTCAGGCTATATCTTCTCGTTTGCTTGGAGAAGGCTTTTCCAGCGGTTGATATGGCCGTATTCGTCGGCCTGGTCCTTTTCAATTATCTTCCGAGTATCCTCATCCCATTCTCCTGAGCCTAAAAGCTGGTCATAGTGATGGACGGCTTTCGTCTCCACCCAGATACCGGTCTTGAGAATTACCTTTTTGCCAAGCATTCGAGAACCAAAGCCAAATACAAAGCCGACAAACCAATACGCCCATCGAAGTACGCTGGGCCTGAATCCGTATTCATAAAGTTTGACCTGAAAATCCTGATAATGCGTCATTTCGTTACACATCGCAGCGATTAGCTGGCGATTGAGTTCATTAGTCTCCTTGCCAATCTGAAACTTGTAGATATTGGATGCCATTAGTTCGAGAGTATGTAACGTCAATAGACCTTTTTTGATGGCTTTCAATTTTGCTGCAGACATCCCCGGTCCTTTAAGCCCGACATCTTCATTTTGCATCTGCGGCCGGATTATTGAAATGTCATATTTTCTCATTTCCTGTTTTTCTTGATTACTCATCTTCATTTTCTCAACTATATCTGTTAGTTGCAGCTTTTGGGTGCATGACAATAATAGTAATTATCCGGTATATTTTTAGACTTGTCAAATGTAAGGATTATTAGGAACCGGAAAGGTTTGCTTCTGAATTTAGGATTTGTGTACTTTCATGCTATTAAGACCTGTCCTCATTACAATTGTTCTTAGCCATGGGTCGTACATGAAGTGAGACTTAATATTCTTCAATAATATGTTTGCTCTTAATCCCTGGGTTTTGCGGTAATAACGTTTCTCGAAATCTTCCGGTGTCTTATGAAGGACGTCAGCCAGGGCAAGTGCGCTTTTGAAGGCATAACTTAGCCCCTCGGCTGAGCTTGGGCTGATCCAGCCTGCTGCTTCACCAATCAGAGCGATTCCTTTCGTCCCGGTAAAAATCTGCTTAGTTTTGTGAGGGCGAAGTATAAAGGCTGCTTTTGTACGGACAACCTTTCCAAATGTAAAGCCGCAATCTCTGAGCTTATTTTTTAGCAGTTCAAATTTGCCGGTAACATCCTTTCCTGGATGGAGTGCGGCACCGATAACGAGTTCGTCCTCCTTGGGAATAGTCCAGCAATAATAGTCGGTGATTTCCGAGTCAAATATTGTGGAAAAATACGGCAGTTGATGGTCGGCCTGAACCCATTGCTGCAGACCGAGATAGGCCTTAGGAAAAGGACGGTCAGGAACTGCACATTTACGCACCATCGAGGATGCCCCATCAGCTCCAATCAATATTCCGGCATTTTCTACATAGCTTTTATTGTTTTGGATAAGTGTTAGCTTAAAGTTTCCGTTTTCCGATTCGTATGATTTAAATCTACAATCCAGTCGCACATCAACACTCGAAGGAACCATAGACAATAACCAGCAATCAAATTTCCGTCGGTCCATATTAATATAGTATCTCTGATAATATCTTTCTATTTTCTGCCGCACATCAATAGCGCGGACAACAAATAGCTGCGGATCCATTAACACGCTTTTTGGCAGGCCCAATCCCATTTTTGAGAGCATTCCCTGAGCATCGGGGGCTAATAAACCGCCACAGCATTTTCTCGACGATTCACTTTCGGGAGCGGCTGTCAGCTGTCTCTTGTCAACCAGCAAAATCTTATAATGACCAGCAATCAAGCGGGCCAAGGTACTGCCGGCAGGACCGGCACCTATGATAGCTGCATCGTACATTACACAAAGCCCTCACCTTGAGACGGATCTTATTATTAACATCAATCAAACTGCAATTATCCTGAAGATATGCAGGTTTGTCAAATGAGCAAGTTTTCGAGGGATTTAAAATTTTCACATACAGCTAAATAGTCTTTTGAAGTCGAAGTAATAAAAATGCTTGCGGAAATATGCGTTTGCGTGTATTTTACTCACTTCGTTTTAACAGCATAAGTGTGTCATAAATTATAGTTAGGAACTCAATAATGAAAGTTTCTCCCAAAAATCAAGGGCTATCAGAACTTGATGAGCTATGTATCCAGACAATTCGCTTTCTGTCTATGGAAGCCGTGCAGAAAGCCAATTCCGGTCACCCCGGCATGCCGATGGGAATGGCGCCGGCGGCATACGTGCTCTGGACAAGACACATGAACTACAACCCGGCCAATCCGAGATGGCATAATCGTGACCGTTTCGTTCTTTCCGCCGGCCACGGCAGCGCGCTGCTTTATTCACTGCTGCATCTGACGGGTTTCGACATAAGTCTGGATGAATTGAAGAATTTTCGACAATGGTCAAGCAAAACACCCGGACACCCTGAATATGATCCGGATCGCGGTGTCGAAGTTACTACCGGGCCTTTGGGACAAGGCATATCCAATGCCGTCGGGATGGCAATAGCCGAAAAGTGCCTGGCAAACTATTTCAATCGGGACGGTTTTCCCATTATTGACTATAACATCTATGTCATAGCCAGCGACGGTGATTTACAGGAGGGCATTGCTTCTGAGGCCAGCTCTTTAGCCGGCCATCTGGGACTTGACAATTTGATTGTTGTTTACGATGACAACCACATCAGTATCGATGGTGACACTGCACTTTCCTTTACGGAAGACAGGGCCAAACGCTATAAAGCATATAACTGGAATGTACAGGAAGTTCGTGGTGACGGCAATAACATGGCTGCTTTTGAAAAGGCCCTGAATAATGCAAAGCAGGAGAAGCAGCAACCGACACTAATAAAACTTCGCACGCATATCGCTTACGGCAGTCCGAATATGCAGGACACAGCTAAAGCACACGGCTCTCCTTTAGGGAACGATGAAATCACATTGATTAAGGAAAGATTCGGATGGGACCCGGAAAAAAGCTTCCATGTCCCTGAGAAAGTACTGTCTCATATGCGAAAAGTTATTGACAAAGGCAAATACACGGAAACAACCTGGGATAAAATGTTTGCCGAATACGCAAAGGCCTATCCGGAGCTTGCACAGCAGTTCCGTGATGCTGAAGCCTGGAAACTGCCGGTAAACCTCGATGATATATTGCCGGACTTTGAGACAGGCAGTGCAATTGCAACACGCAAGGCCTCGGGGAAAGTGCTGGATGCGTTGATGCCGGAACTGCCGCTGGTTCTTGGAGGTTCGGCAGATTTGACCCCGTCGAATAACACAGAATTTGCCGGTGCGAAGTCTTTCCAGAAAAATGCACTGGACGGCAGGTACATACACTATGGAATCAGGGAACACGCTATGGGGGCGATAATGAATGGAATCTCGGTAAGCGGGTTGGCCAGGGCTTATGGCGGGACGTTCCTGGTTTTCTCTGATTATATGAGGCCTGCAATTCGCGTGGCCGCTTTGTCGAAGTATCCGACCATATTCGTTTTTACTCACGACAGTATCGGCGTCGGCGAAGACGGCCCAACACACCAACCCGTTGAGCAGCTTGCCGCCCTTCGCGCTATACCGAATCTACTGGTGTTTAGACCTGCTGATGCAAATGAAACTGCACAGGCCTGGAAATTCATACTGGAACATCGAGATAATCCGGCAGCTCTGCTTCTTACCCGGCAGAACTTGCCTGTCATCGACCAGGAAACATACGGTTCCGCCACAAAACTAAGTAAGGGTGCTTATGTTCTCGTTGGCGCTGATAAGCCGGACGTACTGCTCTTGGCCAGCGGCTCGGAAGTTAG
>JAOUFU010000368.1 GCA_029858035.1 Phycisphaerae bacterium | reverse complement strand
ATTCTGCCACGAGAGTGGGAGAAATCTAAAATCCTGAAAATTGTATTTCCGAACGGAAATGGATCAAAGATCCGACCGGACAGGCATTTCCCGGTTATTATGGATTACATTAAAAATGAAGCCGTGCAAATATATGGCTATGATATTGATTAAACAGGATTTCCAGGCTACTTAAAATCGCTCGCCCCCTCCCCACTTACAAGTGGATAAAAGCCTTTACAATCGCGGTTTTTTTAACAAATACGCATATTTTCTATTTCAGCAGCACACATCAAATTCCTTGTAGGCTCTTTAATCGTTTCAAGACCAGGTTTTACAAAGAGAAGGTTTGAATATAAATATTACCATGAAAACGCAGAGTTAAACTCGGGCTCAAATCCAGCAAAATGAGTGCCAAACCAAATTATAATTTCATGCCATAAAGTTGCATTAAATAAAATGTATGAACCAACTTGAAATGACATTTCTTCTGTAATCTTGTTTTTCTCTTTATTCGATAAGTCACCCCGCTTTTCAGGATATGGTGCTTGATGTCATAGTAGTCAAGGCGCTTTAAGTTACCTGGTAAATAATTTGTTGATATTGTTGGTCAAGTGCCTGTCTTTAATTGCCGATTAATCAGTCACGACAGAAAATTCCTTTCTATGGTAAGAGCAAATTTTTTTCGGCCTCGGATGTAATTATCGGGGCTTGTCAACATGCGCTGGTCTTACCGGTCTGAAAAAGCAAAAAGACCACAACTAAGCAGGAGGAACAAGGGTGAACCAAATAAAAACAGCAGGAATTATTTCTTCGGTAGCAGCAATAGTAATTTTGAACGGCTGCGCAGGGCACGAAAGAATTGTTACCAGACACGTGCAATTTGCTAACGCTCAAATTGGTGAAGTAAGAGCAATGACATTCAATATTCGCGTTGATACTTTCTTGGACGGGCTGAATCGTTGGGGCAAACGCAAGGATATTGTTTTTGATATATTGGCGGACCATACTGCGGATGTGGTAGGAGTTCAGGAAGCGCTGTACCATCAGGTTCAGCAGATTCGGCAGGCATTACCCCAATACAGTAATTATGCTGCAGGCCGTACAGATGGGAAGCAAAAAGGTGAAAGCTGCGCGATATTCTATCGGAAAGACCGCTTTGTATTGGATGACTTCGGGACTTTCTGGTTTTCCGATACTCCTGCTATGCCCGGCTCAAAAGATTGGGGGAACATCTGGCCTCGAATATGTAGCTGGGTACACCTTATTGAAACAAGGACAGGTGCTGGTCTTTACGTATATAACGTGCATCTTGCTGTCTTTTCACAGAACTCACGTAAAAAAAGCATGGAATTGCTGGTGAAGCGAATTGCCGCCCGAAAAAATGCCAGTCCCTTTATAGTAATTGGTGATTTTAATATGAAATTAAATAATCCCGCGATGAAGCACTTATATAATGCGGGAATGGTTGATGCTTGGCAATCAGCAAACTCACGCCGACATGTTTTTGCGACTAAAAGTCTTTCATCAGGTCCTAAAATTGACCATATCTCATTAAGCGATGGCATCGTAGCCGTAGAAGCGAAAGTCGACCGGCGTAAAACAAATGGCCGCCGCCCATCTGACCATTTTCCCGTTATTGCGAAAATCCGAATCCCGATATGGGAGACAGCCTTTGCAAGGACTTTGGGCCAACAACCGCAATCATATTGAACATACGTTGACTCACGATTGCAGCCGGATAATATATCTGTTTCCACTAAACAAATTACATATAGATAGGTTCACTTGCGATGCGAATCCTGATAAGCACGCACAGCCTCCATCGGCACTGCTGTTTGCAGGTATTCGTTGTTGAGTCTACCGCCGGCCTTATTCACCCAAAGTTGATCGATGACTTCCCCATTAGCATCAATGGCCTTCATTGTCAGTTTATCGCGATTGATGTCAAATAGGCAAAAGTGATGTATTTTCTTGGCATAGGCGTGGTAGACAGAGCGCTCCACGCCGTGGAGTCCTGCACCTGCACCACCAGAGGTAATATAGGTCACGTAGCTGCCATCTGCATCGGATGGCGGCGCGACTGGTCGAAAACGTTCATATTGATGTGAATGGCCTGCCATTGCGAAGTCGATGCCGGCCTTGGACAGAGTAGGCAGCGCGCTGGGGTATCCCCAGTTTGACCAATGTCCACCAAAGTTCAGGCTGGGCACGTGGTAGCTGACAAACTTCCATGGACTGGCACTGCCGCCCATATCAGCACCTATTAGAGGCAGAACTTGGATTTCAGTACCTGAATAATTATCAGCACAGAAGAAATGAACGGGCCCGTAGTCAAATGAGAAGTTAGCTGTCTGTCCCGGCGGAACGAGTAGTCTCTCGAAGTAATTCTGCTTGCTCTTGTCGTGGTTACCCTTAAGGGCATACACGGGAGTGGATTCAGCCAGGCCCTTTAGAGGTCCAAAGAACTGAACGCCCCATTGTTCATAGTTCCCACCGTCTGTGACAAGGTCACCAGAAATAACCACGAAATCCGCATCTCTTTCGATTATCCGTTCGACTATCTTGCGATGCATCCGCGGGTTGGATCGACAGTCACCATAGACGGCAAATCTGACCTCATCAGCGTCAGTTCCAGGTGTCTTGAACGTACAAAGCATACTCTCAGTCTCACGGGCCATCACTCGATAATAGTAAACTTGGCCGGGCTGTAAGTTCTCAAGCCATACTTTGTGAATAAAAAGAGTCTCCCGGCTCCTGGGCAGACTGTATTCTACGCGGTCGGGCTTAGTGTTGATCTGCTGTCCGAGTTTCTCGTCCCGGCCATACGAGACTGTAAAAGGCCCTTCGGAGTTAGTTTCCCACATGATGGCCGCCCGATGTTCAGATAGGCGCAGCAAGAACGGGCCTTTTGTTATTCTCGATTGCTCTTTTGGTGTCAGAATCCGAAATGGAGGGAGGTTACAACCACCGACTGCTGCAATTGTCGCAGTCAACACAGCAAATAAACAAACGAGCTGCAAGGTGGGTACACTGCAAGAGATCTGCGAGCGTCTATATAGTCTGGCAACACACATAATTGATCCACAATTTCCCATTTAACTTAATAAACAGTCCTTTTGCATATTACGGATTGTATAATACTATGATTTGTGGTTCGATGCAAAAATTTAATCGTGAGACTCCGAATATAACATGCTCATCGAGATTTAAAAAGGGGTATATGCTTTAGCAGTATCTAATTCCTGCCTAATAAGGCCCACCTCAAATCTATATGCTCGTCTGAGTCTCCAGTAAGCAACGGCTATCTTTTCGACCAGCATCTCTTCCAAAGTCCCTTCTGGGTTTGAACTAAGGCTCTGATTGCTGCTTTAATATGCTCCCGCAGTTGAGGCCAAACAGCTACTATTTCAGCAAGGTCTGAGGGTAGTTTTGATGTGTCAATTTCGACTTGTTTTGGGGCTGTTTTTGGATTTTGTTTGTAAGCTGGTTTGTAAGCGATGTTTTCGGTTTGTTGTAAGTCTTTGTTCTGCTTTCGGTTAGAATTTTTAGTCTTCTGACTCTTAATCAGCCGGTCGCAGGTTCGAATCCTGCATCGCCCATTTGATTCGTGCCCTTTGCCGGGAATCTAAGCCACACGCAGTGAGCGAAACGCGGGTTAATTTGTACAGTTACGGCCCTTTTGGAGTGTGGCCATCACTTGGACATCAGGCTTACTTGAAATAAGGTGTCGTATTTCCATTTGATTTGCCCACTTGTGGGAATCAATCCCGAATCCGAAACTCATGTTCGTATTTGGCGATCTACGTAACCATTTGCTTATTTCTTTTAATGCTTTCATCTCATCTGCCTCTTTCTTTCATCCCGGCTTTACACCCGGCCGTTCGGTATTCTTATAATCTTTTTCACTGTTCTTTCTATCCATAAAAGGCACCGGCCGGATATCTGGTAACAAAATTAATGCCCAATAAATGGCAAATCTGGCAGGATTTCAGATGACCTTCACATTCATTTGAAGGTTAAACCTGTCGAACAACACATGGCCTGAATCGTAAATATAAGTGAAAGGATTATGGGCCCCTGTTACCTTTCCGCCAAAGAAAAACAAAAACAGGGGCTTTTTTTCAATATCTATCAATGTCATTGCGAGCAGGCCGTAGGCCGACGCGGCAATCTAAAACAATTTCTAAATTCTTCATTCGAACTTCTAAATTCCCGCCATAATCATTTATCACTCATCCTTAATCATTTATTCTGTCATCCTGAGCGCAGCCCCCGTGCTTTCGTCAGAAAGCACGGGGGCGAAGTCGAAGGATCTGGTCCCGAATTGAATCATTCCCCATCATTTAACGCATAAACGCCTCGGCTTTCTAAATTCGTAATTCTTACTCCCTACTTCTTACTCCTTGCTCCTTATTTCTAAATTCTTCATTCTAACTTCTTAATTCCCTTGCCCGAATCCCTGTAGGGTGGGCCGTGCCCACCGGCTCCCTACATTCTAATTTCTAAATTAACTTGCCCTTTGGCAAGTTCTATGTTATTCTATCCCCACTTACTTTGAGATGGCACCCGGGACGTTACCGCAGATACTATATACTAAATGTTTACCCCGTGAGAAGTATGATGACGAAGTCGAATGTTTACTTTCTCTCTGGGGGATTGTCTCTTAAAAAACGCCGCCTAAATATTTAGCCCGTTAGAAGTAAGGCGTATAAGCCTT
>JAOUFU010000367.1 GCA_029858035.1 Phycisphaerae bacterium | reverse complement strand
GCTTCATCGATCGGTATATCAAGATAAAGCAAATCACCGACCTTTGAAATGTCACCGAGCGGAACACAGATTATGGCCCTTGGACTGTCTGCTTCGACGGCCGTCCAGGTGACATCAGTATCCGCCGAATAGACAGTCGTGACCATTGCGGCCTCGCCTGTAGAGCGGACTTTGTCCAGAACATGACCGGAGACACGAAAAGCAAGTCGCGGCGGAACAAAGGCGCCCGTTTCCTGGGCCCCCGTATCTTCCTGGGTATCTCCGAAATGGCACGCAAGGATATCGGGACGTTCGGGCACCGGCTCAGATTTTTCCGGAAGCCGAAGGACCGCGGCAACTGCTTTTGGTCCCCTGGCCAGACACCTGCACACTTCGGGGTACAGCGCGGACGAGCTTGTCAATTCTGACAAGCGGTCAACGATTTCATCGAACTGTTCCAGGAAGGACCCGGATAAAGTCTCAGCAGGCTTGTCTTTGCCGGAGATAATCTCCGCCTCGAAGCCGCCCGTTGTAATGTTGGCCGTTATCTTGACGGAATCATCCCGCTTAATTTGCTGGTCCAGGGACGGCGTCATCGACAGAGAAAAGGAACCAAGAACTATTGGTTCGCCAGGCAAAACAACAGATGCCTCAACCCGCTTGCCGTTTATCAATATGCCGTTGCTGCTGCCGAGGTCCTCAATAATCCAGCGGCCAAACGGGTCTTGAAAGATTCTGGCATGTTCCCGCGAGATGTCTCTGCTTTCAATAACAACATCACATCGCGGACTGCGTCCGATGACTGTATTCTTTGCGTTCGGTTCGAACCGCTGTGTTTTCCCATGTCCGGTTATTTTTAACATTTCCGCTGCCATACTCAGTTCCTCACCTTTTCATATTGTGTACTCATTATTGGACGGCCGTGATGTTGCCCATTTTGTCTTCTTATTTGTCGCGGGCCACTCCACGACTTGAAACCGATTGAACACTGGATTCCCACATTTCAAGCGTGTTTCATCCTACAATAAAAATGGCGGGAGTCAACTAAAAAACAAGTCGCGGATTTTCATCCCCTGCTGCCTGCCGGCCTTTGGGAAAACTAACGATGTGTATCGTCCGATATCGCAATAAAATGCGGGGCGGAAAACAAATACAATATACATGGGGCCGTGATTAGCCGGATGCGGAAGCGGGCTTCTATTTGTCAGGGACAAAATCTTTCTGTTGCAGGTGGTTCCAGGAGCGAATGTTTATAACGACTTTATGGTTTTTAACGACAACGATATCAAATAAAAGACCACGGATAAAAAATTTTTTAAAGTGGAGGGACATAGGTTTTGGGGACAATATGCGGTTTAAACGCCGGTAATTTGACCGGATATGTCCTTCGGCGAAAGGAACGGCTGCTAAAAAGTGAAAAAATCTTTCAATAACAGGAATTTTCGGCCAAATCTTTTCCCGTGGATTGCACGTAAGGGCAGGCATATACAGCAGTTAGGCGTTTTAACGCGGTCGACAAAAAAAATGGCTATCTAATGATATTTTTCTTGCTTAAAAAATCTGTATCATCTTATAATATTTTACTTGACGAGAACATAGGTAATTTGGTAATTATATAAAAGATAGGCTTAATGTGATTAGTCAACTTCGGTTTTCTATCTTGAGAATATTTAGAGTGAGGGGCTACTGAGCAGGGTGTAAAGCTATCTCGGAGGTTTTGTGCTTCATGTTGAGCGGCTTTATTATTTTGACTTATAGCTCCGATTAGGCCTCTGAAAGGAGGAGTATAGGTAGAACATGTCTTATTAAAAGGAGGAGTATGAAACATGCCCTAAGATTAAGTATTAAGTGTTAATTTTTTTTAGAGGCAAGCACAGGGTTTGGTGAAGATCTTTGATGCTTGTTTTATTGCCGGTTGTTTGAGACACGCACGGATTTTAGTAAACGCTGTTCGTACTCGTTGTACGAAGGTGATTTTTGTTGGTGACTGTCGAAAACAACAAAATTGTTTTTTTGGCTTGTTGCCAAGGAAGGGAAGAATAGTTGCATAGATTTTTAGAAGGAGGAATATTATGCGTAAATTATCAATTATAGTTTTTCTTATGTTTACCTTGTTACTGAGCGGAATGACTCAGGCCCTTACGACTGATGTTACAAGCCCAGGGGATGCGATCAAGGGTATTCCGAACGATGGTGATTGGCCTGCTGGTGAAGCACCACCTTTGGTGATTGATGATAATCCCGGCACGAAATTCCTGCATTTCAAAGGTGACAATGAGACCTCTGGTTTCCAGGTTACCGCAAAACTTAGCGGGAGGATTGTTACCGGAATGACTCTCACCACAGGTAATGACGCTCCGGAGCGTGATCCGGTTGTCGTTGAAATCTCTGGTTCGAATGTCGGCATCGACGGGCCGTATACGTTGATTGCCACTGTCACTGTCGACGATTTCGACCAGGTGGACCCGTGGCCACGCAACACAAAGAACGCAACGCCGATTACGTTTGCTAATGCTGTAGCATACAATCACTATCAGGTTTTATTCACCGTGATTCGAGTCCCCGAAAATGGATGTTGTATGCAGATTTCCGAAGTCGAACTGTTAACAGATATAACTCCTCCCGCAGGGTGGGGCTATAAGGACATCGGTAATCCCGGTATTCCCGGCAGTGTTTCAGACGATGCGGGCACATGGACCGTTCAAGGTAGCGGCCACGACATCTGGGGCAACGGTGACGGAATTTACTATGTGTACCGGCCCCTGTCGGGCAACGGCAGCCTACAGGTGAATCTCGTCAGTATGGACGTGACAAGCGCCTGGTCGAAGGTTGGTCCGGCAATTCGTGAGACGCTCCAATCAGGTTCCAGGCACGCTATGACAGCGATGACGGGTGGTAACGGCATCCAATTCGTTTGGCGTACGACCACCAACGGAGGCAGCGACGGAGTCACCAGAGGCGGCGAGACCTGGCCTAAAGAGCTCAGGATAACGCGCGCCGGCAACGATTTGATAAGCGAATACTACTATGAGTGGCTGCCCGGCCTGTTTATGTGGTCTGAGATTGGTCGTATGACCATCCCGATGGCTACTGACACTACTATCGGCGTAGTTGTCTGTGCGACCAATAACGCTGCGCTTAACACGGCCGTGCTGGATAATATCACTCTCACAGCTGCGCCTTATGAAAAGGCATGGGACCTGAGTCCGGCAGATGGCAGCATAAGAATGCCATTAACGCCGACTCTCTCCTGGAAGCCCGGAGACAGTGCCGCTTCGCACGATGTGCTTTTAGGTACCGACCCGGCAGCTCTGGCGCTTGTTGCCACAAAGACGCTGGGAGATGAGAGCTATACTACCGACCCGCTTGCAGAAGGCACCGTGTACTACTGGCAGATTGTTGAGCAGCCTCTTGGTGTGGCAGGCCCTGTCATGAGCTTTAAGACCGTACGCATTGGAACCGGCGGGATAGACCGTTGCATCTGGGAAGGCATCGGCGGAACGGCCGTTACAGACCTGACGAGCAACCCGGCATATCCGGGCAGCCCGACATGGTGCGACACGTTGACCAGGTTAGATTCCGGGGACTTTGCCGATAACTATGGAGGCAGGATACAAGGCCTCCTGACCCCTGAGACCAGCGGTAACTATACGTTCTGGGTTGCTGCCGACGACGGCTGTGAGCTGTGGTTGAGCACCAGCGAGAAGGCCTGCGAGGCGACCTTGATATGCTACTGGACCGGCTGGACCGGCAGGTACGCATATGACTGGTATGCAGAGCAGAAATCCGCGTCAATTCCGCTTGTGGGAGGTCAGAAGTACTTCATCCGCGCGCTTTGGAAAGAAGGCGGCGGCGGCGACCACTGTTCGGTTGCATGGGAAGGTCCTGACGCCCCAAGCCGGACCGAGATTGACGGCTACTTCCTGATACCGGGTTATGTACAAACTGAAGCCGACATCACAAGCCCGGCAGACGGAGCAACAATAACGGTCCAAGAGGCGGCTACGGTTAGCTGGACGGCCGGCGCAACGGCCGTATCACACAATGTGTACCTCGGCACGGACCCGGCAGCAATGTCATTAGTAGCAACTGTGGCCATGCCGGCTACCAGTGCCGCACTGCCAGGTATTGCAGTAGATACGACCTACTACTTGATGGTTGAGGCAGACGACGGCACGAATACCTATCCAGGCTGTATGCAGAGTTTCTCTACTGCTGAATGGGTCAGCATGGACATTGCATCCTCGGGCGGCAGCGCCACGAAAGACGGCGACTGCTGGACCATTGTAGCCAACGGCAGTGACATCTGGGGCAACTCAGACGGTTTCCACTTTGTCTATCAGACCCCGACGTTCACCAGAGATACGGGTACACTCATCGCGCATGTCGCCAGCTTGACGACAGCCAATGCCTGGACAAAGGCCGGCGTGATGATTCGTGAGACCACTGCAGGCAATTCCAAAAACTCCTGCATGCTGACGACTCCTTCTGATGGTACGAATGCTGCCACGTTCCAGTGGCGTGCGGACACCGGCGGCGCTTCCGACAGCATTTACCCGGGAGGCGGCGGTAGTCCCGAATGGCTCAAGTTGGTGCGGAACGGCAACGTGTTCCGCGGTTACCATTCAGAGGACGGCGTTAGCTGGACGCACCTCGGCGACTCCACCGTCAACATGAGCTCGTTCGTTCGGGTTGGTTTGGCTGTTACGTCGCACGACGCGG
>JAOUFU010000366.1 GCA_029858035.1 Phycisphaerae bacterium | reverse complement strand
AGTTTGAGGTATTACCCGGTGGGATTGTTAAATAAAAATACAACACTTCCTCGTTCATAACTTTTATCTTGTCCGGATCCATGGTAGCCGGGTAGTCGTCGATATCCTCTGTGGAAAGGTACAGAAGCTCGCCACGCTCGGCTATTGAGTTTCTGAAAATCTGGGTATCGGCTCCGGTTTCTTTCAGATCCGTGTATATGTAACCGCTGGTTTGGGATTTCGCCACTACTACAGCATTAAAATCCTCGACAACATCAGGGTCTTTTCCAATATTCTTTACCTGGACGTAGATCGGGTCAGTTTCGCCGAACATATATTTCGGCGACCTTATAAGGTTTCCGCTTGGCGGCTTAGGCCAATCATCAAGTACTTTTGTATAGTCTGCATCTATGAACAGCTCGACGTGGACAACGGTCACTTTAACTCTATCCTGGAAGCCAAGTCCGTTATGCGTGAGTGTGAACATAACGTCCCTTGGGCCGTCGCTCGGTTCAAACCCTTCCACGTAAAAGACCTTCGGCAGGTCGTCAGGCGTGTTATAAACAGGAGGCGGAGAGAAACTGAGTTGCGCGTCTTTAAGTTTACCGGCCATCGGATAACAGGGATCAGCTACCCAGACCTTGACCTTCGTACCTACCGGCGATACATTGAACGTTACAGTACCATCAATGCAGATATTTGGCTGAACATCGTCGAGAATGATTTTTACCAGATCGTCCTCTGCCGGATTATTATAGTCGGCATAATCATTCACGTCGTCCATGTCGTCATCATCTTTATTGTAAAGGATGTAGTTGCCGGGGAATTCCTCATTGTCCTCGGTTACGCCGTCCATAATAAGACAAACCTCGACGAGATTAAATTGAGCAGAATCGCCGTCAACAGTATGTCCCTGAGTAGGATGTAAATAGGAAACTCCGAGCGAACCGTAAGGATAAGTGTTATGGACTTTGTGCCCCTCCACCCACAGGATCATAGGGAATTGTCCTCCTGATAAACCCCACTCGGCCTCCGTGGTCGGATCGGTTGGGTGTTCCGGCTCAATCACGCTTGTTGTCTTGTTGGGTTCCTGCCAGACATTGAGTGTGCCCACAAATATGCCGGCCTGAAGTTTCATGCTACCTACGGACATATTATTCGGCTCTATCGAAAGTGTAATCTCGTACAGGTCATCTTCATCATCAACGGGGCCCTCATCGTATCTGTCCTGGATGCTGTTTTCATTGTCGTCGTCTGTGTTGACAGGTATATATGCTCCGTCTCCACTTATGTATACCTTGATTGCGTAGACCGTACATTCGTAACTATCAGTTGCCCCCAGGTTATCTTCCACTTCCAGGCTGACGCAGTATATGCCGGGGGGGCTAAAAATCACAACCACCGGTACAAACGGTAGCAATATTTTTTTCCAGATAAGTTGCATTTTTTCTTTCTCATTCTTTGCATGGAAGATAACTATGGATTATATAATACGCTATTTGTTGCGGCTGGTGGCCTTTTCTTCGGTTTCTTTTCTTGTCTCTTCGTATGATTTCAGATATTCTTGTTTTATTGCAGGTACAATCGAATAAGTGTCCCTGTCGGGCGATGTGTAGTTAAAATAGTAAACCGGCTGCACATAATAGTCCTCCGGACGAATGGGATGATGATACCTAAGAGTTATCTCCTTCACACTTCCCATGGCGCGATCTACGAAAAATGCCCTCCCACCATCCCGGAGCTCTTTGAATGCCTGCTTGGCCGTCTTGATTGGCGCCATCTTCCAGGGCACAACTTCACACCACTTCTTCGATACCCTCATGATTTCTCCGTTTATGCCTACACTGACAGAAATACCACCCTCCCACGTTTTGTATCCGTTAATTATTCGGCCGAATCTGACCGTGATACCGCCGGAACTGGGCTTGCTAAAAATGCTTCTAAAGTATATACCTTCTTCAAACAGCCCCCTGCTTTTAATGAATTCGACAGCGATTTTCTTACACTCCTCGCCGGAGGGATAGTCTTGCCTGTTTTTGCTATAGCTGGTCCCCTTTTCTTTTATTTTTACGATGTTAAAAAAACCAGTTTGTGGTTCAAACTCGAAAAGATGTGCTTGTGTCTTGAGCCAGTAAAGAGGTGAACCTCCCGGTCTTGGACTGGACCTTTTGAGAATAGCATCATTTGGCATGTCAAAGTATTTTTCCGCCAGTTCGCGCACGTAAGCCTCTGTAATATTGTTTGGGTCCGGGCAAACAACCTTGTACACCATCATTTTGTCAGGCATCTCCGGTAGAGGTCCGTCATACTTAAAGTCACGCTTAGGTCCTGGAAATGCCAGGCCACCGCTTAGCGTGTCCACAATCTTCTCGCCGGGTGCAAGAACAGGGCACGGCCCTTCGGGCTCAGGTATCGCTTCTTCCTTAGAAAAGAAAAAAACCACCCCAACGATACACAGGATAGCCAGCACTACCGCAACAATCCAGATTACCAATTTTTTGTTTTCCATTTGCAATCTCTCGCCAGGCTAAGGTCTGAGAAGCTTAATTAATGCTATTTGCCGGGGGTGCCGCGTTTTTCTTTGATTTCTTTCCAATACTCTTCTCTTGATTGGATGTATCCGTTCTTTATTGCGGGAACGACGCCATAGAAATCGATCTCAGTGCCGGAGCACTCGAAATAGTAAATAGGCTGTACATAATCCTGCTTTTCAGAAGACGTATAGTATCTGAGAGTTATTTTGTTTATTTTGCCCTTTAGTCCTGTTAGGAATCCTTTGCGATTGTGAAGGTCTTTCAGGGCCTGCTTAGCCGTTTTAATCGGATAAGGTTTGTAGGGGACAAGCTCCTGCCATGATTTACGAACCTGTACTACTTCACCGCCCGGTCCAATATGAACTAATATTTCACCGCCGGGCCCCATGGTTTTATACCCGGCAATTTTTCTTCCAAATCCCAACGACATAGCGCCTACACTTTTCGTATTGTCGACAATCCCTCGAAGGTATGTATCCACCTCATACAAATTGCAGCTCATAAGATATTTTACAGCGATGATATTGCAATCCTGATTAGAGGGATAATCATCCTTTGTAGTTGAACGAGTGTCAATTGCATCGATTTTTTCAATGTTGAAAGAGCCTGTCTTAGGATTGAACTCAAGAAGTCGAGTAGAGGTTTCGAGCCAATAAAGTCCTAAACCGGGTGAACGTGTCATATTAGCATCCGGCGGCATACCGAAGTGCTTTTGAGCAAGTTCCCGTACGTAGGATTCGTTTATATTATTCGGATGAACTACTTTGTACACCATCATTTCAGAAGGCATTTTTGGAAAGGTGCCATCAAAACCCACGGCAGAAGGATTTGGATTACTCCAGGTGCCAAAATCAAATGTGTACGGAAGCTTCTTGAACTGTTGGGAATATTCCTGAGAAGGACGCTCCAATCTTGAAATACTTATTGCAATAAGCAATATGAAAAGAACCAGGATTCCTAATAAAACTGCAAGTATTTTTTTATTATTCACTTTCTATTTCCTTTCTCTATGATTGTGACAATAGCTTGCAAGCAATACTTTAGTGATTACAATATCATGTCTTATAAATATATTCTTCTAAACTTTTAGTCTAACTAATAATCTTTTTAGTTAAAGCAAAAGATTTATAGTATCAAATTAGTAAAGAACGAGTTTTTGTACTACGATCTGAAAGCAAGGTATTCCTATATTAAGAATTTATGGTTTAGTATAGGTTTCTGACGTCCAAGTGCTTTCTATTGTTGGATTGCGGCTGACTTTTATTGGGCCCGGACCCGCAAGCGAGTCATCCATACATTCTTCAGCACCAAAAACTTTAGCTGTTGTTCCACTTTGTTGTTTGTTATCACAATATTTAAACCATGCTTGCTTTATGCTTTTTTTGCCTAACTGTTCCGCCAAATACGTTCCATATCCTTGATGAACATGACTGATGTTGGTGAAGCTACAAATTAGATGAGCGCACTTTTCGCCAGAGACCGAACTGACCAACTGTTTTAAATCGTTATCCGATCCATGCAAAAAACTACAGGTACTTATGAAGACCCAATCGGCATCTAAGTCTCCCCAGTCTATTTCAGTCCAGTAGAGAAGAACGCAATCTTCCTTCCATGGCCAATCGTCCTTGAAGAAATACATGACATGGTGTTCCCATTCAGGATTTGTGCCATGTCCGGCCCATGCAGCGATATCTACAGAATCAGTATAGCCTGAATCGCTATTGTAATACCAATGAGATTTTTGGGAATCCAAATCTTCATACTTAAAATTCTTAAACCAAGTCGTTCCACTTGATGTGTTTATTCCTTCATAAAGCTCTTCAGAGAAGCCATAGGCTTCGAGAAGTGTCGCATGATTGTAATGGGCATATTGGTCCTGCCACTCAACTCCGATTTCAGCCCTGTCTACCATTACATCTTCGGACCATTTGTAGTTTGAGGTATTACCCGGTGGGATTGTTAAATAAAAATACAACACTTCCTCGTTCATAACTTTTATCTTGTCCGGATCCATGGTAGCCGGGTAGTCGTCGATATCCTCCGTGAATAAGTAAAGAAGCTCTCCACGATCGGCTATTGAGTTTCTGAAAATCTGGGTATCGGCTCCGGTTTCTTTCAGATCCGTGTAAATGTAACCACTTGTTTGGGATTTCACCGCCACCGCTTCATTAAAATCCTCGACAACATCAGG
>JAOUFU010000365.1 GCA_029858035.1 Phycisphaerae bacterium | reverse complement strand
CAGAACAAGGACTCCTTTCCTCCCGAATTACAACCAATCGCAACAAGCATCGACATCGAAAGTCATTCAATTACCGACCGGGTCTCGCTGGCGAAAAGATTACTTATCTCAGTAGAACACTGGCTCAAAGTCGCGGAAAAAAACAGCGAAAAAGTTACAGAGAAGTGGCGTAAACTAAGCATCCAGCTAAACCACAGGGTGAAGCTCATCTATAACGGCAGGGAATTTACCGGCAATTGCATTGGAATAGATCCCGAAAAGGGCCTAATTCTGCAACTGGATACCGGCGGTGTTAGAATGTTCGACGCCGCACATACAACCATCGCCAGATAAAAGTAGATAAATTTAAACAGGTATTTTATTTCTGTTTGCAAATATTCCTTCATTCAATCCAACCTATTGCCCTGGTCCAGGAGGGCCCATCAGCAACCTTTATGGGCTCTGGTAATCCCTGGATCTTCGCATATAATTCCTCATCAAGAGAGCGGGGCTTGGGGCGCAATGAATACGCAAAATTATTACCGGAGGGCGAAATACAATTGCTAACACAACTTGAAACGCCGCTGAACAAAACAATCTGTCCATGCAGGATTTTCGTCGGTTTCGCATGGAAACCCGGCACAACGGCAAATGGCGTAATCTTTGGAATAAGGCGTTTCTTTTCTAAGTCCAAAATATATTCTTTGTCGTAGATTAACTGTTCAGTCAAAGGATTTTTTCTCAAAAAAACCCCATCAAGAGTCAAAGGTAGTCTTTTCCGTAAGCACTCCGAGATCCCTTTCGTCCTGATATTTACGCGTTTGAAGATACTGAGTGCGTTAGTGATATCATCACGTTCATCTGACGGCATATCATTGAAGACAATTTCATCATCGTTAATCCACTCGAAAGGGGGTACGCCCAGTCCAATAGAAGAAAACTGGGATATCTCCACACCGACGTTACTGACAAGGTCTTCGACTTTCATCGTGGACAAGTCCAGACTCCGCAACGTAAAAACACTTGATAATTCGGGCACCTTGTGGCCTGCCCGGAAGGCATACACAATGTGCTTAAAATTCGAAGACAGCCGCAAGCTCTTATCTAAAGTTCCAGTCAAACCAGGCAGCGATTCTGTCTTAAGAGTCTGCCGGCGTGTGACCGTGAGATCTATGAGGTCCAACTCCAGGAGGTGAATTACTCCCTCTCCCATATTGCTATCCATCAACATGGCGGTCTTACGCTGAGGCTCGGCCCGAAGACAGCTGATTCGTGTGCTCTTTGCGATCATCTTTACAATCCCTTTTCCAAGGTCCATCACGTAAACACTTCCCTTTGCAGAACTACGCTGCGCGGCAACCAGAAATATAGCATTATCAAGTTGAGTCACCAGAAGGTGCTTAGCGAACAAGATTTTCTCATTGTGTGCAGTCTTGCCGTCGAAGTAAGCAACGCATAGTTCTCGCTTGTCCGCAGGACCCTGGAAGAAGAGCAGCGCTGGACGTTGGCTATTTCTAATCATGGGACAATGTAATTTGTCTTGAGCAAAAACGCTTGATGCAACGATCGTCACAAGCAGGAATCCCACAATTTGCTTTAAGTCTTTAATGCCAGGTTTCATTCCAACCTCTGTATAAAATTCACAAAGTAGTTCTTTGCCTATACAATAATGTAACACAAGCCGACTGCTGAGGTTTGTAAAAAGTTCGTAAAAATTAGCTGAGATAAAAGTCTAAAAAACCAATTCTTCGGTCCTTTTATCAGGTTTTTTGAGTTCTCGCTCAACCTGCCGAGTTCTAATTGGACCGAAAAGTGGTTTTTTGGCGTTCGTTTCCCTCAAAATTGGTACAAAAGCAAACTCAGAGTTCCGTTTTTCGCAACTTTCTGCTATATTACTGTTTTCTGTCAACGCGTATTTTCAAAATTGAAAGGGTGAATATTATGTTAAATCAAAAATGGAGCATAAGGTCATTTGGAATTTACCTGGGTATAGTCCTGTGTCTGCTTACAGCCTGTTCTACGAATCAGGCCGGGGCCGGCAGTTTGGAAACGTCCAAAGATTATCTGAAGGCCGGGGAGCAGGACATGCAGGCCTGGCGCGAAATGAAATTCGGCCTGTTTATACACTGGGGGCCGGTCAGTCTCAAAGGAACAGAAATCGGCTGGTCACGCGGCGGCGAGCGGCGTGGTCAAGGTGGCAAGGGCGAAATCCCCGTTGAAGAATACGACAATCTTTACAAGAGGTTTAATCCCGTCAAGTTCAACGCCGACGAGTGGGTTCAGGTCGCCAAAGACGCCGGGATGAAGTACCTGGTTTTTACCTCGAAACACCACGATGGCTTCTCGATGTTCGACAGCAAGCACACCGACTACAAGATAACCAACTCACCGTTCAAACGCGATGTGGTCAAGGAACTGGCTGACGCCTGTCATAAAGCCGGATTGAAGCTCGGCTACTACTACTCCCCTGTCGATTGGTATCACCCCGATTACCGCACCGAAAATCACAGCAGGTACATCGAGTTTTTACATGGCCAGATTCGTGAACTGTGTACCAACTATGGAAGACTCGACATCATGTGGTTCGACGGTCTTGGCGGCTCGGCGAAGGACTGGGACTCCGAAAACATGTTCAAAATGATTCGAAAGCTTCAGCCGCATATCATCATCAACAACCGCGCCGGCCTGGCTGCCGACCACGACACACCTGAGCAGAGAATCGGTAAATTCCAACACGACCGGGCGTGGGAGACTTGCATGACAATCTGCCGCCAGTGGGCGTGGAAGCCGGATGACCAGATGAAATCGCTCAAACAGTGCATCCAGACGCTCGTGTCGACTGTCGGCGGTGACGGTAATTTGCTGTTCAATGTCGGCCCAATGCCCGATGGCCGAATAGAGCCGCGACAGGTCGATAGATTGCGGGAGATGGGTGTATGGCTGAGCAAAAACGGCCGCAGCATCTATGGAACACGCGGCGGACCGTTTAAATCAGGCTCCTGGGGCGCCGGCACGCACAAGGGCAAAACCATTTATATCCACGTTTTTAATTGGGATGGTGATACCATTACGTTGCCGCCAATCCCCAAGAAAATCATCGCCAACTCAGTATTGACCGGCGGTACTACAACAGTGAAACAAACTGAAGAAGCCATAGAAATCTCCCTACCGAAGGCAGATCGGCAGGAAATCGATACTATCATCGAATTGCAACTGGATGGTCCTGCCGGTGAAATAGCCCCTGTTAGTATGTTGTCATCGTCTCTGGCTTATGACAAAAAGGCCAAGGCCTCGAACATCTTCCAGAATTCAGCCGGGTATGGCCCGAATAAGGCCATTGACGATGACCAGGCCACTCGCTGGGCCACCGACACGGGTACCAAGCAGGCCTGGCTCGAAGTCGACCTTGGAAAATCGACGACGTTCAATCTCGCGGTTATCAGTGAGGAATTCGACCGCGTGCAGCAATTCGAGCTGCAATACAAGGAAGACGGACAATGGCGAACAATTAGCGAGGGAACGAAAATCGGCAATAAGCTGAAACTGGAATTCTCGCCTGTAACTGCCCGGCACGTTCGGCTGAACATCCTAAAGGCCTCTGATGGCCCGACAATATGTGAGTTTCAACTTTTCGCAAACATGAGCAGATAAATCAGTTTCCACAAGGTTTAGGCTAATTTGAAAAGGAATTTAAATTATGTCAGATACGGAACACTATTGGAAAAGATGGTCCCCTTATTGGTTCTTTCTTGAAGACTTTTTTTTAGATTTAGAGATCATAAACAAACTCACAATTCATATTGAAAATCCTGTATTGATTATAGGTGCTGGACAGGGATTATTAGTAGAGGAATTACAAAAGAAAGGATTTCAAGTCGATGGAGTAGACTTGGAACCGAGTATGATAACATATGCCAAAAAAAGAAGAGGATTAAATCTTATCCAAGCAAACGGTAAAAACATGCCTTTTTCTGATAGGAGCTATAAGACATCCATTATAGCAACAGGCGTGGTTGATTTTATGGGAGATGAAGAAGAAATAGAATCGATAATAAATGAGGCACGGCGGGTAACTGATGATTCTGGAAAAGTATTTGTTGCCTTTTATCAATACCACCCTAAGGTGGAAAAACTTTTTAGGTATATTGGTTTGATTACAGACAAAGGCGTACACCTCTTTAGGCGGATGGGCGAGATGACTAAACTATCCTGTGATAATCCTATAGGATATATTAAGGCTTTTAAGAGTGAAGCAAACGTTGGCTATTGTAGTGCCCTTATATCCTTAATAAAAGTACTGTTGTTTCTGCCTAAGAAAGAAAAAAAACAGAGAAAAAAATCCGCTAAGCTATGGAAACAGACAGACAACGAATTAGATAATCCTGAATCTTTAATTGATTGTCTACCTGAGTTTATACCTTACCGAAATGAAGAAAATATCATAGACTTGTTCAAGCTTCTCAGTATTCCCATCCGTAATATGTCGGTCTATGACAGCTGTGTTGTAGTGCAGTTGTAATTACTTTAGCCGTGATGAACCTCTAAAGATGTCTTGAAGAGTACGTCACTTACGCAGTTAATATAGAGCTTAGAATTTTTTAAGCTCTACATATGTTTAAAAAATTAAGATACTAAAAAGGAGCGTAAATTATGTCAGAAAGTTTTGATGTTGTAGTAATCGGCAGCGGGCCCGGCGGATACGCCGCCGCTATCAGATGTGCACAAAGAGGCGCAACTGT
>JAOUFU010000364.1 GCA_029858035.1 Phycisphaerae bacterium | reverse complement strand
TTCTCAATAATGTTATTCTCGACAATGTTATGCTCTCCCGAGATTGCCATTCCGTGGCCCACATTGAGCAAGTGATTATTCGTTAGACGGATTCGTGTTCCATTGACCAGGAAGCCGAAGCATGATTTGCTCACCCAATCATCGGCTGACCAGTCTGAGGAGTCTCTAACGGAGAACAACATGCAGTTATCGATTGAAATGTCACTTGCCTTATCCGAGACATCCACCAAGGTGTGCCGAGTGTATGTTTTCGCATTTTCGGGACTTATACTTATCCCCTTAATACGCCAGAACCGTGCCTTTGAAATCTGGATACGGCTTACCATAGGGCTTTCCCCCTTCAGCCCTTCTATCGTGACGTAGTCATCATTTTCACCGTTAAGGACAATTGCTCCGTGATAACCGCTGCGCAGAAAAATTGTGTCCCCGGCATCGAACACTTTCTTCCGGGACAATACCTGCTCCAGGGTCCGCCAGGGGAGTTGGACTGTGCCAGGGTTGCCCATATCCCCATTAACAGGGTCAACGTAATAAGAGGCCCCCCATAGAAGATTGGGAAAGACCAACGAGAAAATCAAATGCTGAATAAACTTATACATTGTATTGGATACCTCCTATCCTTGTGTTACTGTCATCTTTAACTGACTATCGTTTTCTTCACCCGATTTTTACCTTTTATGTACTCCCGCAAATCTTGCGTTTTTGCCTGTCGCGGACCGACGACCGGCACAAAAACCTTATACTCTATAGCCGTTCCCGGCCGGGTAAATGTTGATAATAAATCCACAATGCGGATTTAGTTAATAGCTCATAGTTGTCATCCCCGTTGTTTACGTTATTTTTAATTATAAGGATTTCCGCCGCCCTTACAATATTTTTTAAGTAAATCCAGCTTGTAAATATGATGAAAAACGGCTAATATACAATCGGCTGAGAGAAAACAGCCGAACAAGTAAACACACTGAGATTTCAAGCGTTTCACCTCGAACCGCGAGTTTTGAATCGGGAACGTTTGGGAGGCTCGGTGCTCTTTGTATGTATGCAGAGAGCACCGCCTGTCTTTCATGTCCCGAAAGGCTCTCGCGGGCCTGAGGTGAGCGTGATTGCGGCGGTGCTCTTTTTTATTTGACATCATGCCGCAGAAAGGGAAAAGGGAGAACGGAATGTTAATATGAAGGAGCAAATAAATGGCGGAAAAGAAAAAGGCAGCGAAACAGCCGGAACCAGCCGCAGCGGCCGGTCGGTTGAAATACAAACAAATAACCGTTGAGTTTGCGTTTACTGACGGCGGGACGGAAACGGTCACTTTTTATAGTCCGGCGGATTGTTTCCGTTATATTGAGCGGAGAGTTTGCGAACAATATACCAATAGTGTCCGAGTTGAATTGTTCTGAAATGTTGGAAATAAAAAGCGAAACCCGCTTCGATCCCGCCTACAGAATATTCCAGGACATCGCTCAGGGGGCTTTTACACATTAATTTAATGGGTTTACCTCATTGCTATTGGCAATAAACCATTCGTCGTCCCGTCTCGGCGGTCTGGGTCGCAATGGCCTTGACTTTTTCACATCAGGCCCGCTTGTGTATAGACGGCTTATCTGCCGGTCAGTCATATTATATTGTCGTAGTAATTCCTTGGCCTTTTCAGCTTGAGCAGTGTAAGGATATTGCGAGAATATCCTCCGGCGTCTTTGCCTTTGTTTCGGGCAGACTCCTGAACATCACGAGAAAGCCGGCCATGCAGATTCTGCTGCAAGGACCGTTCGTTCCAAAAGCAAGAGGAAAAATGCGGAACGCCGTTAAGCAATGTCAGTCACAGGTTATTGGCGGTTTGCCTTGTTCGTCCCAGCCGCGTTTCTTGTAATACAGGGCGAGCATTTGCTCGTACTCGTCCCTGTTGCAAACCTTGCCGGCCAAAGGGCCGCTGTGGATGGGTATGAACGTGCGTGCCGGCGGGTAATCGTCGCCTTTGGCTGCGCCGAGCTTCACGTTGATGGCCCGGGTCATATCATACACATGCTGAGACCTGGCCAGCAAATCTTCGAGACTATACTCCTGCCCGACGACGGCGCTGTACAACTCGGCATAGAAATCCTCGTGGAAGCCCAGTTCAATCCAGGGCAGCCGGCATACGCCGAACATGTCGAACAGCGAGCGGATGTGCTGATGATATATTACCAGCTCAGTCTTTTCGTTAATGCCCCAGTCGGTCCCCATCTCAAGCTCCTTGCCGACAGTCCATGCCCTGGAGTGATGCGCGCCGATATCGCTGGTGCCATAGGCCAGAGCCATTGAGCTTGCGCCCCGGCAGTCATAGGCTGATTGCTCGAGCCCTTTGACGTGAAGTACGATAGGCCCCAACTGCGGCCAACGCTCAAGAACGCCTTTGGTGCCCAGGGCAAGCGTGGCGCCGACGCACCGACATTCGGCGATCTGCTCGATTATCTCCATTATGCGGTCGTCATCGCCCCATATCACCGGCTTTCCGTCCAGATCGTCGAGTGTAAGCAGGTCCTTTTCGTAGCCTTCAATAAGTGCGGCAATCAAGTTGCCTGTAGATATCGTATCGATGCCCAGCTCGTCGCAGAGGTGGTTACCGCGAAGAACGCTCGCAAAGCTGTCGACGCCGAGATTGGATCCCAACATCGCCGCCGATTCATACTCAGGCCCCTCGGTTACGGTGCCCGCCCATTTGCCCTCCTTGACAAGATTGATATTCCCACAACACATCGGACACCCGAAGCAGGCGGTATTTCCTATCTTGTAGCTTGCGAGCATGGTCTTGCCGTTGATGCTTTTGGATTTCTCCCAATGCGTATCGCGGAAGTTGTGCGTCGGCAGGATCCCCATCGCATTGGCGTAATCTACGACGCCCATCAGACCTTGCCTTTGCCAGTGGCCCATCATATCGTGAGCAGCGAGTTCCTTATATGCCTGCTCGGAAATCTCGATGACCTTGTCTATTTCAGCCACCGGCAAATCCTGGTGCCCTCTCACTACAATTGCTTTGATATTCTTGCTGCCCATGACCGCACCGATTCCGGTACGGCCGGCGTTCCTGCTCCACTCGCTGGTCACGCACGCGAACCGCACAAGATTTTCGCCCGCAACGCCGATTGATGCGACTCTCACACCGTGATCGCCGAGCCGGTCCCGAATCCTGCCTTCGGTCTCCAGGTTGCCTTTGCCCTTCAGCTCCGGACACGGCACTATAGTAACAACGTCGTCATCGATAAACAGGTAGCTCAGATCCGGGGCCTTTCCAACGATTGCCAAAGCATCATAGCCGGCCTGCCGCAGCTCAACGCCGAAGCCGCCGCCCATGCTCGAATCTCCGAACAATCTCGTCGCGGGCGAAATCGATGCAAAGGAGTTCTTGCCCGAACTCGGCAGATAAACACCGGTCAAAGGTCCGGCCGCAACGACAAGCATACTCTCCGGCGCCAGCGGATCAGTCGGTCCGTTCTTGATCAGGTTGTCCCAGAGAAGCTTAACCGCAAAGCCCCTGCCGCCTACGTAGGTCTCGATGAACTCATCGTCGATGGCTTCGGTCCTGGTGGCACCGCCGGTCATATCGACATGGAGTATCTTTCGGAAATAACCGCCGTTATGCTTTTTCATCTTTCACCTTCCGTTCTGTCGCGACGTTCGGCGGCGTTGTTGTCGGCATAGTGCAGACGTTTCGGTTTGCCGTGCTCCATATACTCGATCTCCTTCATATGCGTGTAGGACAGCACATTGTTGAGCCGATGAGCCTGGCCGAAAACGTGCTCAGGCATGAATACTATTGCCCCCGTCGGACACATCTTGACACATTGCGGAAGGCCGCTGTCCTCGCACAAGTCGCACTTGAGCGGAACATCAATATCAGGATGAATATACATCGCACCAAAGGGACAGGCCTCCACACAAGCATGGCAGCCCATGCAATCATCGTGGCGAATCTTGACAACGCCGTTTTGCCTGTATATCGCGTCAGCCGGGCAAGCCGACATACACTTGGCATCCTTGCACTGGTTGCACACAACCGGCATCCGAACCACCGGATGCGGATATATGGTGGTTACTCTTATCCTTGCTTTCTTGGGATTGTTTATTCGCTGCCTGTGTATGGCACAAGCCATCTCACAAATCCGGCAGCCGGAGCATTTCTCCGGCACCACTGCTATCTTGCGTCGCATATACCACTCCTGATAAGTCCGGCAGACGTGCTCCATAAAAATGAACACACGCCCTGAATTGTCTCAACACTATAACAGTCAATTATCGGAAAATCAAGGACATACATTAACCGCCCGCCAAAGAAAAACCGCCGACAATGATACCGTTGACACAGGGAGATGGATGTGCGTATCGAATCAACTGCAGAAATTACCTGTAGCAGAATTGCCTTGATTTTTCTCTTGACAGACAACCACATTCGTGGCTATCTTTATATTAGTATGTACTTTGCCTCAGCACTGCATCTCTTATGAGCAGGCGCAATCGAGGCGGACCTGCTAAAAAGGCCGATGTCATGACAAACGAAGCAAGAATTACCCGTCGCAGGTTCATTAAGAAGGCATGTTGTGCCTCAAGTCCACTGGTGCTGCCCTATTTCGTTCCGGGATCCGTGTTTGGCAAAACAGGGATTCGGCCCAGTGAACGGATAACCATAGGCGCTATCGGCATCGGTGATCAGGGGACAAATGACCTGAAGGGCTTTCTGCAGCTTCCAAATGCTCAGATCGTGGCTGTCTGTGATGTCAGTCGTCCG
>JAOUFU010000021.1 GCA_029858035.1 Phycisphaerae bacterium | reverse complement strand
ATTATTTAGCCACCCCGCAGATTGTTCAGGACACGATGGATAAATTTGCAAAACTCGTCGGACGCAGTTACCATTTGTTTGATTACGTCGGGGCTGAAGACGCAGAGAAAGTTATTGTTATGATGGCTTCAGCTTCCGACACCACACACGAGACGGCTGAGTTCCTGGCCTCTAAAGGTGAAAAAGTCGGCGTGGTGAAAGTTAGATTGTATAGGCCGTTTAGCGGTAAGCACTTTGTTGACTGCCTGCCCAAAAGCGTTAAGAAAATTGCTGTATTAGACAGGACGAAAGAACCCGGTTCACTTGGCGAGCCGTTATACCTGGACGTACGGACCGCTGTCGGCGAAGCAATGGATGAGGGCCAAACAGCTTTCCAGAAGTATCCGCTAATAATCGGGGGAAGATATGGACTGGGCTCGAAGGACTTCACGCCGGCTATGGTCAAGGCTGTCTTTGATAACCTCGATGCCGAAAAGCCCAGAAAAAGCTTTACGGTCGGAATAATTGATGATGTTACGAATACCAGCCTGGACGTGGATGAGTCTTTTGAGATTTCCAGCGAGGGCCTTCTTTCAGGAATGTTTTATGGTCTCGGGTCCGACGGGACGGTAGGTGCAAATAAAAATTCCATAAAAATCATCGGCGAGACAACCGATAATTATGCACAGGGCTACTTTGTATATGATTCGAGAAAGGCCGGCACTGTCACCACATCTCATCTGCGATTTGGCCAACAGGTTATTCGCAGACCTTATCTTGTTGAAAAGGCTGATTTCATCGCATGTCATAATCCAAGCTTCCTGGAGAAGTATGATATGCTCTCATCGGCACGTGAGGGAGCAACGTTTTTGCTGACAACCGGCTATAGCAAGGATGAGGTATGGGACACTTTGCCTAAGGAGGTACAAAAACACATAATCGATAAGAAGCTGAAGTTCTACATTATTGACGCCATCTCCATTGCCCAGGAAATCGGCCTGGGGCCGAGAATTAACGTCATTATGCAGACTGCATTCTTCAAAATCAGCAACATCCTTCCTGTTGAAACAGCCGTAAAAGCCATTAAAGATGCCATTAAGAAAAGTTACGGAAAGAAGGGAGAGAAAATCGTTGAAATGAACAACGCGGCCGTTGATGGCGCCCTTGAAAAAATTTATGAAGTCCGGGTTCCCGACAAGGTGACCAGTAAGATAAAGATGCGGCCGCCGGTCCCTGAGGATGCTCCTGATTTTGTCAAGGAAGTTACCGCCGAACTTATAGCGCTTCGCGGAGATAAACTTCCTGTCAGCAAGATGCCGGTCGATGGTAAGTTCCCGACCGGAACTACCCAATATGAAAAACGTAACATCGCCGTAGATATTCCACAATGGGTGCCTGAAATTTGTATTCAGTGCGCCAGGTGCTCATTAGTTTGTCCACACGCCGCCATAAGAGTTAAGGTCTATGACCAAAAGTATCTCGAAGATGCTCCCCAGACCTTCAAAAGTACTGACGCAAAAGGCAAAGAGTTTTCTGATATGAAATTTACCGTCCAGGTAGCTCCGGAGGATTGCACCGGATGCGGCCTTTGCGTGGAAAATTGTCCTGCACAGGAAAAAGACGAGAATAAACAGCCCACAGGTCGAAAGGCAATCAATATGACCCGTCAGGAACCGCTTCGCCTGCAGGAACGTGACAATTATGATTATTTCCTTTCTATCCCGGACACGGACCCGAAACTTTTCAAGTCCGATACGGTAAAAGGAAGCCAGTTAATTAAGCCTTTGTTCGAATATTCCGGCGCTTGTGCCGGCTGTGGCGAAACACCTTATGTGAAGCTGCTGTCACAGCTTTTTGGGGACAGAGCTATGATTGGCAACGCAACAGGCTGCTCGTCAATTTACGGTGGAAATCTGCCTACGACACCATATACAAAGAGGCCAGATGGCAGGGGGCCGGCATGGAGTAACAGTCTATTTGAGGACACTGCCGAGTTTGCAATGGGTATGCGACTGACGGTTGACAAATTTAAAGAACGTGCCTTGACCCTGCTGGATAAGGTTGCCGAAGCAGGATGTGTTGATAAAAAACTGGCTGAGGAAATCCGAACCGCCACTCTGGCCGATGAACCACAACAGGATGCTATTGAACAGCAGCGGGCACGCGTGGACAAACTCAAAGAGCAGTGTACGAAGAGCAAATGCGATGAATGCGCACAGTTACTTCAAGTAGCGGATTATCTTGTACGAAAGTCGGTTTGGGGCCTTGGCGGCGATGGATGGGCTTACGATATTGGATACGGAGGTTTGGACCACGTCCTGGCAAGCGGGGTTGACATCAACCTGCTCGTTTTGGATACGGAGGTCTACTCCAATACAGGCGGGCAGATGTCGAAGGCAACGCCGAGAGCGGCTGTAGCTCAATTTGCCGCGGCTGGAAAACCGAGACCCAAAAAAGACCTTGGCCTCTTGGCTATGACGTATGGCAATATCTATGTCGCAAAGGTCGCTATGGGCGCAAATCCGAATCAGGTCGTAAAGGCCTTTGTCGAGGCCGAAGCCTACCCGGGACCTTCGCTCATAATTGCATATTCACACTGTATCGCCCACGGTTTTAACCTGGTCAAGGGCTGTGAACATCAGAAGCAGGCAGTCAACACAGGACACTGGCCTTTGTACAGATTCAATCCACAACTTAAAGAAGAGGGCAAAAACCCCTTGCAGCTTGATTCGAAAGCGCCAACGCTGGACTTCGAAGAATATGCTTACAGTGAGAATCGTTATAGAACACTGAAACAGTCGAAGCCGGAGACAGCGGCCCAATTGCTCAAGCTTGCCAAAAACGACGTGGCCCAAAGGTATGCTTTGATGGAACAGCTTGCGAAATTGCCTTGTGGCCGGGAGAGTAAAGAGTAATGTCGAATATGAGATATAAAGAAATAATGAGGTAGGGAAGAAAAATGATTAATTGGATTTCCAGGACAATTTGGTTGGTTCTTGTGATGGCTTTGGCCGTCGCAGGGTGCGAACAGGAACAGAGGCAGGAACAGGAGCGGGAACAGAAGGTGGATGTGTCAGCTTCCAAACCACCTTATATATCTCAGGCGATCGAGGCGACTGGAGGACTTGATGCCTGGAAAAAGACGCAAAAACTCGAATTTGATTGTATCGTTTCTTTTTACGAGCTGGACGGCAGTTTCTACCTCACAAAACAACATCATGAGATTTACCCGTGGTCCGGCTTAATTCGGGTCTCAGCCCAGGAACCACAGGGAAAATTCATTTGGGAATTTTCACCCAATGGAATGAGGGTAATAGAAGGAACAAAGCAGCCGGATTTCCTGCCGATTGGACTTGGAGCTGAAGATTATATAAAAGCGATACTCGATATCACAACAGCACCGGTACGGCTTTTAGACAGTAAAGCCCAATTAATCAAGGATACCACCTCGGTCAAAATCGAAGGACGATGGTATTATCCAATTAGACACGCCCGGCCAGATCAAACCGATAGTGGACCATATCAGCCTAAACTTGTTTTCTATCAGAACAGTGGCAATTCTGTAGTTGATATGCTGTGGTTTTTAGGTGTTGACAGAGGCACGGCTTTAGCTGTTCGTGGTTATAACTACCAGGAAGTTGTGAAAGGCGGTGTTGTTGTTCCTGCCAAGATAGAGTTCTTTATTGCAGATGTTGGCTTGGTTATGCAGCGTCGCCTGGTGAAAATTGATTATCACCGGTTAAAAGCCACAAAATAATCGGCAAAGAACCGGGCTTTACTGTCCACTGCACCGGCAGATACTTTAGCTGAACTTTCTGTCATAACTTTATTGCTTCTGCTGAGCCTCGTCCCTTATCGATTTGTGCTGAACAAGTCCGCCTCGTGGCCTTCGCCGCCTTCTTCGCCATCGGCGCCTAAGCTTATTATTACAAATGGCTTACCGCTCTCGGGAAAAAGGTCATAGATAAAATCATTACCCCAGCCATCTTTAGGTATTTTCGTAGTATTCAAATACCCACCAGGATCCACGTAACCCCCAACATCAGCCATCAGTGCCGTTAGCCCTTCCTCTTCGGTTGGGAATCGGCCGGTGTCCATCTTAAATTGCATAACCGCCATATGAAGAATTCGTAAGTTTGCTTTCGTGGTCGTAACTCGATATTCTCGAGATCTTTTCGACTGTATCATCGGTTGACGCATTTTCCAAGGCTCGTTCTTTGCTGGACTCTTGAATTTAATCCCAGGCATCTCTCTACCGAGTTGTTTGTAAGTTTCTTGGAGTTTCTCAAGGAATTCCGCTGGCTTCATCCACTCGCAGTGTCCATCCAAAAAAGCAGCACAAATTCCATCGCTGCAAAATTCAGGATTTTCATAGGCAATAATAATAACATGCGGACGACGCATTCGCAGTGTCGGCCCGGAAACATATATGTAGCTGGGACCAACAAAATCCTCCGGCTTACGCGGTGATTCAAGGATTTTCGGGTTGCGATGGTAAGGATATAATTTCTGTAAATCGGGAGCGAACTTGCCTTCGTGGTCGTCTGCATACATTATGCAGGCCAGTGCTATCTGT
Organism: Phycisphaerae bacterium; assembly: GCA_029858035.1. Classification (GTDB taxonomy): domain Bacteria; phylum Planctomycetota; class Phycisphaerae; order Sedimentisphaerales; family Anaerobacaceae; genus CS2-K091. The sequence continues at coordinate 15,457 of JAOUFU010000021.1, read as the reverse complement.
TTTAAGTTGTTAAGAGAGACAGTTCGTTTGGCCTGCTCACGTGCTTTACCCAAAAGTGGTTGAAAGGCTGCTATAATCTCGATCAGGTGCTCTTTCGGCAGGGCAACATGTACAGTCATTCTGTTGTTACCTGCCTTGCCCGCAAATACGATATTGCTTTTGGTCGGTATATCCATCTGCGCTATAGGCATCGGCACGGGCATAAAAGCCCCCCCCATAGCTCCCATCATCTGAAACAAACGCAGAAAGTTATACGTCCCCATAAAGTCAGCCGTGTCCGCTTCCGGTAGCAGTGCTAAAGCCGCCTTCATTTCGGCAGACATTTGATTTGGCCCACCTGATTTGACCTCATCAATCAGCTTGCGTATAGCCGAATCCACATCCCCGCCAATAGCAGAAACAAACAATCCGTCGACTATCGCCAATCTATACTCTATGCCGCCGCCGTACATCGCATCTATCATCTGCCCTTGTGGCAAATTGGGGTCGGTCGACCTCATCACGAGCTTTGCTGAATCTATGGAGACACCCTTGTAACTGCCAACGCCGCGCTTTATTGTAAATCCCATTTCGATACCAAGGCTTTTGTAAAAATCAGCAATACCGCCGGCGTTCATCGTCTCCGAAGCTTCATCGAGGACTTTGTTGAACTTATCAGAATCCTTGACCTCAAGAATATACTTAAACACGAAGGGAGGTTTGCTGTTTGCATCAATAAAGAATGAAAACGCAACTGCCCCGCCGAGAGCGCTGATTCCATCTTCGGCCAGTCTCTTCATTTTGGTTATATCCTCAGCGGTCATATTTTCACCGGCAATCGAGGTAAGCAAGCCGATGCTCTTGAGATTCATCTTTTTCCAGAAAGGCGTATTCATCTTGCCCGCAAAATTCATCATCGCCCCGTCTTCCAGATACCCCAAAAGTCTATTCTCCTTTCCACTGTAGGTATCAGCGGCAAACATATTCGCCATTGCTGTTCCGGGCACTGCCGAAATGTTCACTGTTAGGTTGCACACATTTGGCCTCGGCCTGAAAGTTAAGCTCAAAGACTTTGTCTCATTCATCAGCGTCTCAAAGATAGCAACATATATGTCTATTATCTTCACCGTTGGCCCCATCGATTCTTGCTTGCTCGACTCCATACTTTGAATCATCTTCTTCATTTGGTCAAGTTGGCCAGACAGGAAAGGACCGAACGAATTGGACACCTGCTGGATATTGCCATACACCCACAGCGGCTCTTTCGCTGCCCATTGTGCCTCAATAGCATCAAGGACACTCCCCAGATTGACTGACTTGACCGAAATCAATTTTGCTGTCGCGGCAAAGGTGCCGGACTTGTCTGGCCCTATAAGCGCATAGTTTCCGACCTGCTTAATCAACATTTCACCAAACTCGCTGCTCGTGTTTTTTGAAACTCCATTTGCGTCCGGTGGACTCAAATTAGGATTGCCCTCAATAAACTGTTTATAATCTGTAATGGGCACAAGTGCACCGATAAACATATCTGACGGCTTAGGCCCTGGCGGTTTTCCGGCTGTTGTTACCCCGAATAAGGCATAATTACCTTCCATATTCACGCCGTTTAACTCCGGACTACCAAGTATCTTTGCGAACTGCATTCGCACCAGATTTGACACATCTGAGGATTTAAATAAGCTTCCAGTCAAAAACTGGTCTACTGTGTTGAGAGTTCGGTCAAGATTGTTCACCCGCACGCAGAAAAGACTCTCCGCCGGCAATATCTGAAGAAGCTCATCACTTGTAGGCCTTGGTGAAATTTCCGCCTGAACTCCTGCTGCAAAGCTGAGCAAAACCAAAAACCACGCCGCAACCGCATTTCTCGAGTGTTTTGATTTAACCATTCTCATTACCTCCATAAATTAATGCTTCACAACTCACTTCTTAAAAACCTTACGCCTGTAATATTGTACAAGAGTGTTTTGAGGAACTCAATACAGAACACTTTCGGTACGAACCAACCTCTGTTTGCATACTTTTTCAGCTTCCCATACCAAACAACCTGATATTTTTCAATTGTGCAATTATTGTGGCAATTATCGGCCTCCAGAGAAGATATGGCGAACAAATACGGTATTTAAAGAGTATAAATTAAACATTGTTTGTTTTGTGGAAAGCAATGAATCTTTTAACAGGCCAGACAACCTGAGTTCTTAGTTTCTGGGCTCTATTTTGCAATAAATCGCGAAATGAGAATCTTCATAACTACCTTTTAGGACTACAGTTATGACAGACAAAGGTGGCAACTGTTTACTGATTATCAATAATTTAACAATAATCGTTAATCAATAGCCTCTTAAAAAGTTAAGCGAACAGGGTGTTAAACCGATAAAATTCATAATATATAAAGGTGTTTAGACGTTTTTTAGGGCCTTGGAAATTTCCAAATGTTCATTGTTTGCCACCGGCTGACTCAGAAGTGTACGACCGGCTTAATTGCGTTTGGAGTCCCTGAAGAGAATCAAGAACACGGGTGTCTTTTTGGAATTTTGGTGATATGAATCCCCTTAAATATTCCGCGGAAAACAAAATGGATTACTATAATAATAAACGACGCCATCAATATCCAAATTTCTATAACAGGTTGAAAAAAACACGTACTGTTGCAATTGTGTTTCTTGTTGCCCCTCTTTTATCAGTTCTAAGTGCTTGTCTGGTTGGTTGTGGCAACAAGTTTTTTGACCCGACTGATATAGGCAGATACCAGCCTGTTCCTGCGGTGAATGTGATACTGGATTCATTGGGTGTGGCCGAAGAGACACCTTCAGCCTGGGCCGAAGCCGAAGAACCAAAACCGATAGATACAATGGTGTTTGAGACTGATTATGCTTTTGGTCCCGGTGATGTTGTCAGGATAACCATTTTCGAGCTACTACAGGAAGGGACCGTGTTTACAAACGATTATATTGTTACAGAAACCGGCAAGATATCCATACCGGAGGTTGGAGGGATTGATGTTGGAGGCTTTACCGAATCGCAGCTTGAGGAGGAGATAAAGCAGATCCTTTCGCCGAGCATATTAAAAGATCCGTTGGTTACCGTGACCTTATTGAATTCACAACAGCGAATGTTTTCAATACTGGGACAAGGTGTGCCGGGGCCGGGCAGGTACATTATTCCGCGAAATGAATTTAAATTAGCTGATGCACTTGCGGTAGCAGGGGGGATAAGCCAATTTAACATAAGCTATGTTTATGTCTCGCGTTCTGTTACGGGCAAAGAGCCAATAGCTGAGCCGGTTAAGCAGGGTATTTTTGAACCGAAGCAACCGATGAAACTGTTCGAGCCTGAACAGCAGATGCTGGAGACAATAGCGCCATCGGCGAATCTGAAAAAGGCCCCGAGAAAGCAGGTGTTGATTATGGCTGCTTCGGAGATGATAACGGATAAGGAACTCACCGATGTGCCTTCAGCGTCTGATTTTGGAACAATTACCACCGGCGGGCAGGGGGGGGAATACGCAAAAGAAGACATACTTGAAATGGCGACTAAGCTGGCTTCTCGAGAGACGATAAACAGGTCGGCAAACGAGGATGAAGATGGGCGTGCCGAGTGGATTTACCGTGATGGCAAATGGATTCTGGTTCAAACAGGTCGGCCAAAACCAACGGAGCCGGTGATTAAAGTTGAGCCTGAAAAACCGGCCGCTCAACTCGAAGAAAAGCTTCCGCTGGGCTTTGAGTGGGAAAAGATAGGAGCGGGGGGAGTGCAGACGAGAGTCATCAAGATTCCGACCGAAAGACTGTATGCCGGTGACTCTCGGTATAATATTGTGATAAGAGCCGGCGATACTATTTATGTGCCGGTTGACATTATTGGTGAGTTCAGTATAACGGGTAATGTCAACGGTCAGGGATTTGTCAATATGACAGGCCGGCCGATGACGTTGAAGATGGCCATTGCTGCTGCGGGTGGTTTGGGACCTCTGGCTTGGCCGAGACGATGTGAAGTGATAAGAAGGATTGGCAAGAATAAAGAAGAAATCGTAATGGTCGATTTGGATAAGATCGCCAGCGGTGAGCAACCTGACTTCTTTATTAAGCCAAACGATTTAATACGCGTTGGCACACACCCGACAGCAAGATGGCGGGCCGTTTTGAGAAATGCGTTCAGGGCAACTTATGGCTTCGGTTTTATTTATGACCGCAATTTTGCGGACAGAGATTACGGTACTCGCAGGCCTATTCCCGACTGGTTTTAACAGAATTGTTTAGTTATGCCGGAAAATATTGCTTCTTCTATTGCAAACAGGCCCAATTATACAAATAATACCCAAATGGAAATCCAGAAACAAGGTTCGAATGCAGGTATTCCAGTTTGCAACAAGGTGCAAAATGCCGATTCCGAGCGGAAAAGATGGCGTGAAATTGGGCACCATAGTCTTGCCAGGATGTTGATAATTGCGGGCCTGTTCTATTATCTTTTTCATAATGAGGTTGAGCGTATTGTCTCAAGATGGGTAGAACCTAATTGGTCACACGGCCTTCTAATCCCGTTTTTTAGCTTATATTTCATTAACCAGCATAAAAAAGAGATTTTAAATCTTCAGACCAGGCCAAATTACCTGGGGCTGTTTTTTATAATGTTCGGAATTGCGTTTTATGCACTTAACGGGGCCAGTCCTTCCGGATACGCATACCTTCAGCCGATTAGCATGATAGCGATACTTGGTGCGGTCGTATTATTTTTAGGTGGGTGGAGCCTGGTTAAATACACGTGGCTTCCGATTGCTTTTTTGGTATTTGCTGTACCATTGCCGCGGAGATACTATGTTGCGATTACAATGCCGATGCGACATCTCGCTGCCGACATATCGGCTGTTTTGCTGAATTTGCTCGGTGACCTGGAAGCTTCGACCAGCGGTGTTATAATAGATGTGATTTATAAGGGCCGGCATTTGGAGCCGCTAAATGTCGCTGAGGCCTGTAGCGGGATGCGCCTGCTGATGGCATTCCTGGCACTGGGGGTTGCAATGGCGTATCTTCACTATAGACCTGTATGGCAGCGAATTGTTTTGTTGGCCAGTACCATACCTATAGCGATACTTTGCAATATCGTGAGAGTTACGGTTACAGGTTTTATTTATGTGCTCATACACCCAAAGTATACTCAGGGTATTTATCATGATATGCTTGGCTTAGCCATGCTGCCGTTAGCATTTGCTTTATATGGTTTTATCGCTTGGTTTATGTCGAGTTTGTTTGTCGAGGAAAACGAAATAGTTACTGAAGATATTGTAATTCGCAGCAAACAATAAACGGCCCGGAAACGTAATTAAATAACGAAAATGCTTAGCGCAATGCACAATACGAACAGAATTATACGAGGCTATTTACAGCCGGCTTTTTTAATATGCGCAGCGGTGCTTGTATTAAGCGGAATTGTTATGCCCAAGCCGGTAAAGAAGGAGCAATTGCCCTTAAAAAAATCTTTGGACCTTTTGAATGAAAAGGCTTTAGCTCCTTACAAAGTAGTAAAAAAAACCGAAATCCAAAATCAGGAGGTTCTTGAAAGCCTTGGCACACGGGATTATATTCAATGGTTACTTGAGGATACCGATGCCGACGTTGACAGCACTGTCCATAAATGCCAGTTATTCATTACTTATTACGACCTTCCGGATCGCGTGCCGCATGTGCCGGAAGAATGTTACACGGGCGGCGGTCATCAAAAGTTGACATCGGATAGCGTGACATTCAAAATAGATAACAATGGCATCGTCGAAAAGATCCCGGCAACATATCTTGTCTTTGCCAGTACAAATTCTAATTACTGGGGAATGGATACAAAATTTCCTGTCCTCTATCTTTTTAACGTCAATGAAAGTTATGCAAACAGCAGAGAAGAGGCCAGATTCGCTCTTAATAAAAATATCTTTTCCAAGTATTCGTACTTTTCAAAGGTCGAGTGGAAGTTTTTTAGTATCAGGTTCAATAAGCCGGTTTATCCGAGCAAAGAAGAAGCAATTGCAGCAAGCCAAAAACTCTTAAGTGTAATCTTGCCCATTTTAGAGAGAGAACATTGGCCCATAGGGAAAAAAGAAAATACTCTGGAAGAGGAAATAAACTAAGACGCATAATTAAAGTATAACTTCGCCTTTTTTAGAGAGAGAACGTTGGCCGGCTGGCCAGGTGATGAATGGTGTATAGTAAAAAATCACATCTGATTAGTGTAAAAAAATACTCAATATCCAGGTGCGTTTGCTGGAGTTGGTTCATGCAGGCCGGCAGAAGGGAAAATTTATGGCAAAGAAGAGATTAAATAAAAAAGTCGCATTTATTGGCTCGGGTGTTTTTGTGCTCTTGCTTCTGGTGGTTATTGGGGTAATTTTGCATTTGAGCAGAGATCCGGAAATGTTTATCAAAGACGGCGATGAAGCAATAAAAACGGCTCGGGAGATGACAGATGAGAAGATTAAAGAAGAAACGTACAAGAGGGCCGAACAAAATTATCACAAGGCACGTAGCCTCGTAAAGAACGACTCGCATAAGATAGAGATACTTTTCAAACTTGTAGACCTCTATATCGAAACAAACCAATGGCGCAACGTGCTGGGGTGTTGGGGAAATATAATCCGTATAGATCCTGGGAACGTAAAAGCTCGATTTGGACGGTTTCAGTATGTCTACATAATGGCTGATAGTGGTGTGAATGAGCTTTGGCAGGAAGTTGAATCACAAGCATCGCAATTTATAGAGGTGGCGAAGAATGCTGACCTGCTTATGGAAGATATAGTCAAATGGCAATCCTCAGGAATGCGGGAACGGGACTCCAGCCGCAATATAAGACAGTGCTTAGGTTCATACTTGTATTTGCGAAGGGGCAGAGCAAACCTCGAGCTGACACGTCTTGGAGCAGTGACAGAACCTGACGAAACACTTGCTCGGGTAATCGACGACTTGGAAAAAGTGCAGGAATTTGAACCTAATAATGTCCATTCCTTTTGGTATTTGGCACAAGCGGTCAAAACAAAAGGCGATATCCTTGCAGCAAGGGGTAGTATTGAGGAAAAGGACAAAGCTGCCGTTCAGGCCAGGGAGTTTCTAATGCAAGCCGTTAAGGTTGCGCCTGATAACCCAATAGCGCACATTAACCTTCTAAGGGAAAAGTTTACTCAAAGCAGCAGCTCTGCACAGCCACGAGAACAAGTTCAGTTGCTCGAGGATGAGTATTTGTCACTTGTGAAACAGTTTCCCTCCAGTGCACGGGCGTATTTGGCGTTGTCTGAATTCTACCGGATTAGTATCGAAAATCTTGATAAGGCTGTCAAGGCAATCCAAAAAGCCGCCGACTTGGATAAGGAAAATGTGAGTTACGCAATATATCTGGCCAACTTACTATATAGCAAGTTTTCTATTTATGGGCAAACACAAGACCTCTATAGAGCAATAGAGGTAGCCAAGAACGCACTTACCTTACCGGATGCACAGGAAGAAACCGGCCCGCGACAGGGAGCAAATCTTGATAATAGGGTCGCATTATATACCTTTCTTGCAAATTGCTATATCGAGCAGGTAATTGAGCCGTGTGAGAAAAGAACGGAAGCTCAGAAACAGCAATGGTTTACAAATGCCGAGCAGACGGTGCATGAAATTGAGCAACTTCTTGGCAGTGGCGAGGATGTGCGGATTGTGAAGTGGAGAGGAATGCTTGAACTTGCTAAAGGAAATCAAAGCGACGCTGTCAGGAAGCTATATGCAGCTTACGAGGAACTTAAAGCACTTAGACCACCTCAGCCGCCCTGGCCATCAGACATAAGATTTGCACAGCTTTCGTATACCCTTGCGAAGATGTTTAAGAGCACTTCCGAAACTGGTGCGGTCGCAGAATTCCTGATAAGCGCACTCTATTCAGGTATTACTTGGGTAAAACCCGAAGCACGTTTGGATTATGTTGAGGTTCTTTTGAAACTCGATTACTGGACGAGGGCAATAGACAACTTAAATATTTATGATCAGTATTTTAAGGCAAACGCGAGAAGCCGGACACTTCGAATTAACGCTTTACTTGGCGCAGGACAGTTTGATGAAGCCGAAAAAGAGTTGGCCAAGATGGCCGCTACATACACTGATGACCCTAATACGATTAAACTTAAACTGGCATTAGTACAGGCCAAGATAAGACAGGTTCAAAGAGTCATCGACCAAAGGAAAACGGAAGAGATTTCATCTGTATTTTTTCAGGACCCGAATACGACAGAAGAAACTGACAGCTCGAAAGGCTCAGAGCAGTTAATGACGGATGAATTGAAACGTTACTGGATTGAGTGCGCCGGATTGGTAGAAAAACTACTGCCAACAGATCCGGAGAATACAACGCTTCTGGTACACAAACTGATGCTTGCTGAGCCTGAACCCCACAAGATTTCCCAACAAAGGCGTAAGGAATTGGAAGAGCAAGCTCTATCAAGTACTGCCGACCCGATTCGCCGGGCTACAAATCTTGGCATGTTTTACCAGAGGCATAACGAGCTGGATAAAGCTGTTGTAGAACTTAAAAAGGTATTCTCATCGGACGTCGTACGTGACGAGTATCACAGGAAAAAAGATACACTCGGTGAAATACGCACAACGCAATATGAAATTGTGGCGTCTTATCTTTTTGATGTAGCACTTAAGACCGAAGATTGGCAGTTGGCAGAGCAAATAGTAGAGACCGCACAGCGTGAGAATCTCGATGGGTGCAGTGGTCGGTTTTTTTCGGCCCACCTGGCAGTGGCTAAGGGGCAATATCAGGATGCGTTGGCGAAACTCAACGAATGTCTGAAGCAAAAACCTGTCTTTTCACGTGCGCTTATACTCAGAAGCACGGTCAACTCCGCCCTTGGATATGAGAATGCATCTATCGAAGATGCTCAGAGGGCCGCATATTTGAATCCATTAGATCCTACTTCCACAAAAACGTTAGTCAGCGTGCTATACCAGCGAGATAACAAGCTCGGACAAAATGTGTCTTCTGAGCAAATTGTAGAAACCAAAACCACTTTGCTCAGAGCATTGAAAGCAAATCCAAGTGATATGGGATTGCTTAGCTTCTACGCTGAATATATAAAAGATGACGAGCCATTAAGAGCGCTGGCAATTCGACAGAATCTGCAAAAAGTCGCCCCGAGTGTACAGAATGCTGTGCTGCTGGCGAGGATGGCAATGAATATGGCTCTTCAAGAGGAGAATGCTGACAACAAAGATGTGCTGTTGGCTATTGCGGATTCCTCTTTCGAGCAGGCGCAAGCTATAGCTCCGGAAAACAAAGCCGTGACTGAAGCCAGAGCGGAATATTACCGCCGCACCGGCCAACTGAAAAAAGCCGAACAGTTGGTAGAGAATGACAAAAAGCTGCTATGGAGGCATTATTTTCAGATTGGTAAACTTGACGAGGCCGGGAAGCTTTTGGAACAGTTGTATAAAAGTCAGCCAAAAGACGTTGGCGTAGTTAAAGGACTTTTACTTGTTTCAGAAAGGCAGGCCGACAGGAAAGCGGTGCAGAGATATTCTGAAGAAATTATTTTGCTTGAAGATAGTGTAGAGAACCACCTTGCTCAAATTCAGACTTTCCTTAATATGGGTCTTGTCAAGGACGCTGATTTAAAATTGCAAAGCTTTAAAGAAAAGTATCCACAGGAAAGCCAGGCCCTCCTGCTTGAGGCGTGGTTGGCAATGAGGCAGGGACAACTGAAAAAAGCATTGAAACTGACACTTCAAAATCTTGAGAGCAATCAGAACAATGCTCAGGCGTGGCGGTTAAGAGGCCAAATTTATCTTTTGATGGCAAACTATGGACAGGCAATCAGCGACCTTAAGCTGAGCAAATCATTGTCGGATGACCCTGTTACTCGCATTTCTCTGGCGAAGGCGTATCGGCATTCGGGCCGATATGAAGATGCTATAACCGAACTTAAAAGTACAATTGACATGCCGGACGCTCCTATGGAAGGAAGATTGTTGCTTGAACAGATTTATATACAGCTTGGCAGAAAAGAAGCACTGAAACAATTCTATGAAGATACTCTCCGGAAACTTCCTGATAGTGTATTGTGGTATAATCGGGTTGGGGCTTCTGCCTTGGCCGAAGGCCAGTTCGATAGGGCAGAGAAATTGTTTGCTCAAGCGTGGCAAAAAAGCAGAAACAGTGGAAAAGGTGACATGACGGCATTCGATGGATATTTGCAGGCTCTTCTGTTACGTGCAGGGACACCCGGTACTGGCACTTGGGATCCTGGAAAGTTGGATAAGGTCTTTGAAGAGAGCAGACTATATGTTGATGGCAATTTTGCTCACATAGCATATTTGAGGATGGCTGAGGCAAAGATGAAACTCGGCGATAAAGCCACTGCCGTACAGTACTGCCAAAATGCAGTTGATAAAGCGGGGAAGAGTGAATTTCTTGTAGCTAATACTTTGCAGAGAATGTACACGCTTCTCGGAGCGGAAGAAACCTTGATATATTGCAAAGAAAAACTTGAGGCAAACCCTGATTCACTTGCTGCTAATTTTTCTATGTTTAATTTGACAAAGTTTAACGGCGAATACAACAAGGCAGTAGGTTATATTGACAAATGCCTGCTGATAATAGGACCTGATAGCCCGAACAGAGTCAAATATATAATGGAAAAAGCAGAAGTCTTAGCTTTGGCTTATAATAAAACTTCCGATAACAATTATCTCAAAAAGGCCATCGCTGAATACGAAAGTCTATTAGTCGAAATGCCGAATAATACGAGTGTCTTGAATAATTTAGCATATATGCTGGCCAATATTGACGATAGGCTGGCCGAGGCTCTTCAATATGCTGAACGTTCACTGCAGGCAAGGCCGGATAGTCCTGACCTGTTGGACACTTATGCTTATGTGTTACATAAAAACGATAGAAATCTGGAAGCGGCTGAATCTTTGCAGTCCGCTCTCCAACAGTATGAGTCCCAGCAGGTCCGAATACCTGCTGAGGTATATGAACATATAGGTATGGTAAATGAAAAGCTTGGAGCAAAAGATAAGGCCCTTGATGCCTATAAACAAGCATTGCAGATAGGAGCAGATAATTTGCCGAAAACAACCGAACAGCGAATAACGTCAGCTATTGAAAGACTTTCACAGTAGATAAGGGTAGTGAAAATTAAGCTCCACGCCTATTGAGCACGAACTCAAATCTAATGGGCGCGGGGATATAGAGATACAAAACATGGTAGAACAAAAACCAAAGGCGGTTAATAGGATGGCAGGCCCGACCGCACTCCGGCGCCCCGCAGCAGCGGCTGCAGTGCTCACACCAAAAGAAGTTGTTTCAATCTTACGTCAGCACTTATTACTGATCGTTGCCCTGACTGTATTAGGTCTCATAATTGCCGGTGGCACATGGTTTCTTTTACTGCGGTATCGTCCACAATATACTGCCGAAACATATATTAGGGTGCTGACACCCATACAACAAGATCCTAAGATTATCGAGACCAAGAGGATTAACAAGGACCTTGAATATGGCAATCGTGTTTCAATCACTAACCTTATAAAGCAGCAAAGAACTCTGCAGGATTTGATTGGAAGGGATAGAATCAAGGAAACACAATGGTTTAAACGTTTTGCCAGGTATGATGAAAACGGACAGATTATAAATATTGACCAATGCATTCTAAAAGCTTTTAAGGATTTGAAGAAGCGTTTCGGTGCTTATCCACACAGAGATGCTGAGTTTGTTGTACTGACGATGACCTGCCACGACCCTCAAGAAGCAGCAGACATAGTGAATGAAATGGTGATATTGTTTCTTGCTTCGTACGGAAGTGCAAAAAAGGCGGAGGTTACTGACAAACTGACGGAGCTTGAACGTCGGCGAACTAGTGTTTACAACGAATTGACCGCTGCAGAAAATGCGATGGCTGATGTAGCTGAGCAAAGTAAAATCACTGATCTTGAAAGCCCTTATGGTCGTGCTTTCCAGCACACAATCACGTTGCGGTTGAATCAGTTGGTGCTTGAGCAAAACAATCTGACTCTGTTAATAAAGCAGCTCGAAGCTGATATAGAAAATCTTAAGAGATTAGCAGAAGACCCTGGTAATGTGCAGGTTGAACGTCAAGTAGAGGTTGACCCTGTTATGGTTTTGCTTGCACAGCAGCTCGCTTTTCTCGAGTCTGTACTCGCAGGTCAACGTGCAAAGTTTGGCGAAAGTCATAAAGTAGTGTTACGAACACAAGAGCAGGTAGACAAAATAAAACATGAAAGACAAACCAGGCAATCTGAAATTGCAGAACAGGTCCGCCAGGCGAATCTTAAGAATGCAAAGGACCAGTTGACCGTGTTACTGGGCAGAAATGATGAATTAAAACTTTTACGAGAGGAAGCACAGGCACAAAATAAAGAGCTTGATTTGGCCCGTATACAGTATGCCCAGAGGGTAGCTGTAAGAGATGAGAGAAAGGAGATGCTTGACGGAATCAAGGCGACGATAGAAAGCTATAAGATAATCGCTAATGACCCGGAGACACCAAAGTTGCAGAGAGTCGGTTCTGCTCTGGCGCCGCTGGAAGTTAGTTCTCCGAAGTGGGAGTTTTATTTCCCCGGAGGGACGATATTGGGCTTCATGGCCGCCATAGGACTTGCCTTGGCTTTAGAGCTGCTTAATGACCTGGTGCGAAAACCGCAGGACGTAGCAAGATTTCTGCGTATCCCGCTTTTGAGTGTTGTACCCGATGCAGCCGAAGATGAGCAGGTTCGGGACATTGAACCCTGCCATGTTGTTCGTCAGGCTCCGTATTCTATTATAAGTGAATCCTACAGACGGTGTCGCACGAACATAAAACTGTCCGGTTTTGATGGCTCCGTGAGAACGCTGCTTGTTAGCAGTGGTGCGTCCGGGGACGGTAAAACTTCCGTAGCGGTCAATCTTGCAGCAACTTTTATCGCTGAAAATAAAAAAGTGTTGCTTATCGATGCCAATTTCAGGCGGCCGCGGTTACATACAATATTTCCAAAACAGGCGGCTCAGGACGAACAGGTCCGACAATCTGAGTTTGGATTGAGCTCGTTGCTTATGGGCCTGTGTAGTTATGAGGATGCTAAAAGGTCCGATGTTATCGAGGGTCTTGATATTATTGATTCGGGGCCATTACCTTTTAATCCGTCAGAGTTGCTCGGTAGTTATCGAATGGAACAATTGATTAAGGATCGGCGTAAGAACTATGATTATATTATAGTTGATGGCCCGCCGGTGCTGCTTGTAAGTGATGCAAAGGTCCTGGCCAAGATTGTTGACGGCACAGTTTTGGTACTCAATGCCGCCGCTACAAGAAGAGGGGCCGCACAGAGGACTATTCGTGAGCTACAGGCGGTAGATGCCAAAATAGTTGGCTGTGTGCTCTTTGCAGCAAAGGTTCTGAAAGGCGGTTATTTCCGAGAGCAATTCAGGTCTTATCAGGAATACCAGAAGTTACAGCTTGCTCACTCAACCTAATCAGCGTATAGTATTGTTATTAATGCCCAAGCAGGAGTCTATACGCTGTCCACGGCGGTCTCTGCTAATTCATTTTGCGAAAGGATTCTTCGATGGAGAAATTTTTAATAACCGGCGGAGCTGGTTTTATAGGTTCAAATATCTGCAAAAAACTCGTTTCGCAAGGCTGCTTTGTGAGGATTGTTGACAACCTCCTCACGGGCAAAAAGAGCAATCTAAAAGATTTTATCGACAAAATTGAGTTCATTGAAGCAGATATGGGTGATGAAGAAATCGCCCGTAAAGCGATGAAGGATATTGATGTTGTTTTACACCAGGGCGCATTGCCCTCGGTGCCGCGTAGCGTTGACGACCCTGCCGCAACACACAGGCATTGCGTCGATGCTACTTTCACTCTTCTTTTAGCTGCCCGCGATGCCGGGATTAAACGTTTTGTTTATGCGTCGAGCTCCTCAGTTTACGGAGATACGCCGACCTTACCCAAGGTTGAGACGATGCTTCCTCAGCCGCTTTCACCTTATGCGGTGGGTAAGCTGGTCGGCGAATACTATTGTTCCGTGTTCTATAAGGTTTTCGATCTTGAGACCATCTCACTGCGGTATTTTAATGTCTTTGGCCCGAACCAGGACCCCACAAGCCAATACGCAGCAGCCATACCGGCTTTTGTAACAGCCATATTGAAGGACGCCCCCCCAACTGTCTTTGGTGACGGCTTGCAAAGCCGTGACTTCACATATATTGACAGCGTTATCGAGGCCAACCTCCTCGCGGCACGTGCTGAACACACAGCCGGCGATGTCATAAATATCGCCTGCGGCCAGGCCGTAACAGTCAATGAAACTATCGAGGTGATTAACGCTGCGGTAGGCAAAAACATAAAGCCTGTCTACACCGACCCACGCCCAGGTGACGTGAAGCACTCACTTGCCGACATCAGCGCAGCAGAAAAAATAATCGGTTTCAGGCCGAAAGTACCATTCAAACAAGGCATCCGGCTCGCAATAGACTTCTATCGTGAGAACCTTCTTTAGCTAAGCCTGTGTCATTGCTGTGAAAGGGGGCTCAAGCTTGTTGTTTTCAGAAGGAAAACCGGATGGATGGAGTAGCAAAAACAAATTTAGTCTTAGCTGTTGGTGTTTGTCTCTACCACAGAGATGTTCAACTTCTCGATTAAATGATTCAAACGTTGAGGTTCAATGCCGAGAATTCTTGCGGCACTGGACTTGCGTCCCTGGAACAATTCGAGGGTTTTGGCAATAATTCTTCTTTGTACCTTGTCAAGGATGGGCAATATGTGTTTTGGATAATTCTCAATATCGGCGAATATAATTTTGAATGGCAGGGCATCGGGGTGGATTACCCGGCCTATGGTTAATTCATGGGCACGTCCCATCGCCTTGGCCAGTTCACGGATATTGCCCGGCCACGAGTAATACAAAAGAAGTTTTTTTGAGTCTGTGTTTAGAATTTTATCCTCCCTGTTGTAGAAGTTGGCCTCCTTTGCCAGGAAGTATTCGGCCAAAGACAGAATATCTTCCCTTTGCTCCCGCAGTTGAAGGCCTCCGGTTTCAAATACGTCTGGTCGAAAGTATAAGTCAGTACTAAGTTTTTCCAGCCGGTCCGTAGGACTATTCAGGCCACCGATAATGGTGAACACCCTCACCGAATCACTGTTATCTTCATATATTCCTCGATGGATGGTGGCCTCGCCGGTCATCTCTGACAGAATATAAAAGGCATAGTCGATTTTCTCCTGAAGACCTTTGACCTTAGCCATTAATTCTCTGCCGCCAACAACTATGCAACCACATGATTTGACTGTAGATAAATCTAATCCACCGGCAAACAGCGTCTTCTCGAGGTTATTTTTCACTGCCTCAGATATCGAAAAGGGGTCGTCAAGTTTATCCACTTTAGTCCGGCCCATTATTAAACAGCCGCCCGACTCGATGACATTGAGATAATCCAAACCGTCAAAACAAGTATAAGG
>JAOUFU010000363.1 GCA_029858035.1 Phycisphaerae bacterium | reverse complement strand
GTCCATATTGGAAACGGCCTTGATACTGTTTATTACCGCCTGGCATTTGCCGGCTTCGAGCTGCTCCACTATTCGCAGTACACCATCTACACGGAACCTGACTGTGTAAGTCGAGTCGTTCTTCGGATCGATGAGAATGTCGCTGGCCTGCTCTTGCAGAGCGTCCCAGATAATATGCTCCGTAAAGTCAAGGATGTGGCGGTCCTCACGTTTGCTTTTACCGTGGCCATATATCTGTTTAAGCTCGGTTCCTGACGAGTCAAGCAGTTTTATCGTCGTTTCCTCTTGGGACTTGCTAAGACCCAAAGGGCTTCTGCTTGCAAAGGCGTTTCGAACCCGCTGCTTTATTATTTCGAAGACGTTTTTCTGACGCTCAGAGGAGATTTGGCGGCCGATATCCACTATCAGCAGCACAAAAAACAGTATCGGCCCCACAAAAAGGGCGGATAATTTGGCTGTTGTTTTATATTTCGGAGGCACTAACAGGCTGTACTGGACCTGCTGGACAAAGTAAAAGCATAAATACACCCACCCGCAGAGCACGAAAAGTTTAATCGGATTAAAAGACAAGGATTCTGTGCCAGAGGCTGCAAACAGCAGTGAACCTGCTGGAAAACATTTTATACAGGCCAATGTTTCCATATAATTACTGAGATGACAAATTCCGGTAACTATTGTATTGTATTGGGAGATGTGGCATACGGCAACAGATAAATCTGCCGATAAATTATATTGACTAAGCCGGTCCTTCCGGGTAAAATAATACAGTTTAGTTCAAATCCCGCTTGGCCGTTTAGGGATAAAAAATTTGTTTGAACAGTTTTCTTCATACAGAAACAGAAAGGCTTAGTAGTAGCGGATAGATTTATGGTAAAAGTAACACTGCCTGACGGCAGCACATTAGAGATTAGCAACGGAACTACTCTTGGAGAATTGGCGAAACAGATTGGACCGGGACTCGCAAAAGCGGCCGTTGCAGCGGAACTAAATGGTCAATTAGTAGATTTGTCCTCGCCTATAACAGCCGACACAACAATCAGGATCATTACCCTCAAAGACGATGAAGGTCTCCGGATAATGCGCCATAGCTGCGCGCACATAATGGCTGAGGCGATATGCACCTTATGGCCGGACACAAAGTTGGTTTACGGGCCGGCCGTTGAGGACGGTTTTTACTATGACATTGACCTGGATGAGACCATTCGCCCGGATGACTTCAAACGAATAGAAGAAAAAATGCGCGATATCGTAAAGGCGGACAAGAAAATTGTTCGCAGTCAAATGAGTAAAACCGACGCCCTGAAAAAGCTGGCCGGCGACAAATATAAAATCGACAATGTAAACCGCTCTGACAGTGACATTATTAGTTTTTATTCGAGCGGGGATGGCTTCGAGGACTTGTGCCGGGGCCCGCATGTCCCACGCACCTCAAAAGCAGGAAGCTTTAAGGTTATGTCCGTGGCCGGCGCCTATTGGCACGGCGACCCCACACAAAAAATGCTCCAGCGGATCTACGGCACCGCATGGCCGACCAAAAAAGACCTCGACGACTATCTATCGAGATTGGAGGAGGCAAAAAGACGCGACCATCGTGTTCTCGGCAAACAATTGGATTTATTCAGTTTCAACGAGGCCGGACCCGGCTTTGCATTCATCCACGCAAAAGGAATGATTATCTGGAACGCTATTGTGGACTTTTGGCGGGGTGTTCACAATAAATACGGATATCAGGAAATCAGAACGCCAATTATTCTAAATGAAGAGCTTTGGCACAAGAGCGGACATTGGGACAATTACAAGGAGAATATGTACTTTACCAGTTTCGACAATGCCAGCTATGCCATAAAGCCGATGAACTGTCCCGGCGGATGCCTGATTTATAAAACCAGTCAGCATTCGTATCGCGAATTCCCTTTGCGTGTTGCCGAGCTTGGTCTTGTGCATCGACATGAGGCCAGCGGGGTTATGCACGGTCTTTTCAGGGTAAGACAGTTCACCCAGGACGATGCCCACATCTTCTGCACGCCCGAGCAGATAGAGGCCGAAATAATAGGTGTCATCGATCTCACCTTCGAGATATATAAGGCCTTTGGCTTTGAAGATTTTCACATTGAGCTGTCCACGAAACCGGAAAAACATATTGGCTCGGACGAGATTTGGGAGATTGCTACAGACGCCCTCAAAGGTGCGCTCGAACACAGGAATATCGACTACAAAATCAACGAAGGCGATGGCGCATTTTACGGGCCGAAGATAGATTTTCATATAAAGGATTGCCTGAAAAGGTCGTGGCAATTGGGCACGATTCAACTGGATTTCTCTATGCCCCAGCGTTTCGAAATGGTCTATACCGACAAAGATAATACCGAAAAGACCCCCGTTATGATTCACAGGGCCGTTCTCGGCTCCTTCGAGCGCTTTATCGGCATACTTATAGAACACTATGCCGGCAATTTGCCGCTATGGCTTGCCCCGGAGCAGGTCAGAGTTCTGACGATTAGTGAAAAAACAAACGATTATGCTAAAGTTGTGCATCAGAAGCTAAAAGACGCCAGGCTTCGATGCAGTTGTGATTTAACGGACGAAAAAGTAAATGCTAAAATTGCCAAAGCACACGGCGAAAAGCTCCCCTTTATGTTGGTTGTTGGGCCTAAAGAGGCCCGGTCCAATACCGTAAATGTAAGAATCCGGGGAGCCAAAGAAACCAAAACACTAAAGATTGACGAGTTTTTAGCAATGGCAATGAAGAAAATTGCCGATAAAAAATAAACTTAGCGTTATAATTAATGGCCCGTGGCCTGTGAATCGTCAATCGAAACACGAAACACAATTTTTGAAGAAAGGTAAGGTGGTACACAATCAGTAAACGAGCATTAAAGGTTAATGGGGGAATAAAAGCCGAGGCAGTTCGGCTAATAGACGAAGAAAACAATCAAGTTGGAGTCGTGCCCAGACATGAGGCAATGAGCAGGGCGCGCGAGGCCGGCCTGGACCTTGTCGAAGTAGCGCCAACCAGTGAGCCGCCCGTTTGCAGGATAATGGATTACGGCAAGTGGCAGTATGAGCAGAAAAGAAAAATTCGCGAGGCTCATAAAAAACACCTGCACCATTCTACTTCGCTAAAGGAAATCAGGCTCAGGCCTGAAACCGATAAGCACGACCTGGAGATCAAGCTAAATCACGCACGTGAATTTATCGAGAAAGGCCATAAGGTACAGTTCACAATGTTCTTCCGTGGACGCCAGTTGCTCCACCGCGACCAGGGGTATGAGATGTTAGAGGAAATTACTAAAACGATGGAAAACCTGGCGAAAATCGAACGGCCAAGCAGGATGGCCGGTAGGCGTATTACTTTATTGCTTGTACCTAAGTAATTTGTATCTCCCGCCGGTTTCATAATTGTGTGGCGTTTTGAATAGATAAAGTCCGCTATCAATATAAATGTGGGCCGGCTATTGGATACTTGTCGCTTATGCTCTTATAGCTTATGCACTTCTGCCTTGTGCACTTATGCCTTGTGCTCTTATGCACTTGTGCTCTTATGCTCTTGTGCTCTTATGCTCTTCTCACCGCCACGGGTGGCAGATTGTAAGGTGCGATCCATCGCACCATTGATAATTAATCAATAATCATTCATCCTTAATCATTTTTATGGCTTGCCCCGCCATTCTTTAATCATCGGTAGGGTGTGCACTGCACACCATTTCTAAATTCTTCATTCTAAATCCTCAATTCCAACAATAATCATTTATCATTCATCCTTAATCATTTATTTGGCCTGCCTATAAGGCACTTGCACACGCCGAAATCTAATTCGTAATTCTCAATTACCGTCCAAAATTCACAACGCTTGCCCAAATTGTTCAAACAAAACCGATCTTTTTTAACAAAAAAAACAAAAAAGTGTTTTTTTATTTATTCATTCTCCTTCTTAGGCTTGATCTCACGAAAAACCTTCTCGATTCGAGGATTTCTAGTATTACAATTTACCCTTACATAGTAGGTATGTCCTGTACTAAGGAAATGCTCGGAGAATATTATATCAACATTTCCTCGAAATCTGCTGTGTTTGGAGATGACTTCATACTTGTATTTCCATACTTTTTGCACATTAAGCATCTCACTTGTGATTATACGGATTGTGATTCGTTGACCTTTCATCTCAATGCTTCCGACGTCAACTGACCTATCAGTTGTCTTTCTTCTTACGCTAACATGAGTAAGGGGGGCTTTAAAAGCTTCCAAGGCAGATTGACGAGCGAGCTTGTCAGCAGCCTTGTTATATTTATTTTTTGAATGACCCCTCACCCACCTGATTTCGACTTGCATACGAATCTTTTGAATGCACTTGACCAGTAATTTCCACCGGTCTGCATTGAGAACTGGTCGCCCAGAATGACTAAGCCATCGAGTTTTCGGCCATTGGAACATAGCCTTCTTGTAGTGGTCAACGACATAGAACGAATCGGTTTGGATCACAACCCTCGTGATATTTGGCGGAAGATTCTGTTTAATCGCTTCCTTTAGCGCCATAATGCACGCCTGAAGCTCCATTTCATTGTTCGTTGAGTTTTTGTATCCTGTAAACTGAAAGTCTTGGACTTGATCTTTGCCGGAGTAGTCGATAATCACGAATATGACACCAATACCTCCACGGAACTTGTCCCATCCATAGTTGGAGGTTGAAAAAAGCAATGGCTACTCCGGCCTGATTTTTAGATAATATCAGGCCAGAAAATAACTTAAACTTTTTTAAAAGGAGTAGCCATGCAGAAGAAATT
>JAOUFU010000362.1 GCA_029858035.1 Phycisphaerae bacterium | reverse complement strand
GCATTTAGATGGATTAAACATTAAAACAAGATAATCCCGCAAAGTTCGATTACACATTCTTCCTTCGCAAAGAGCAGTCTTAATTACTGAAAGAAGACATTACTGAGTCCTACAGGGCTTATGAGTTCCGAGATATAACGAAATGGATGTTTGCCTGAGTCAAAAACTGATCGAACGCTATCTATCCGGGAGCTGTTCGGAAGATGAGATTCTAACAATTGAGGCACATCTTTTGCAGTGCGAAAGCTGTCAGTTACAAGTAGAATCAGGGCGGTCGACAATAGCTGTTTCCGATCAATCAGATTTGACCAGGACTATCGACACAACTGACGCTTATGGGGACAGCGATAAAACACGCACTTATGTAAAGGAAGATGAGTACGCGACCAAATTAATTTCACAAGTACCATCTTCTCCTGATACCTCGCGCGCTTCCGACACATCTCTGGATTCAATGTTTGAAGGTTACGATGTCCATGATCAGCTGCCGCTCGGCGGCCAGGCGGTAGTGTACAAGGCCACTCAGAAAGCCACAAAACGAACCGTGGCGTTAAAGGTATTGCTGCAGGGGCCGCATGCATCGACGCGCGCCCAGTATCGCTTTGAGCGGGAGGTCGACCTGGCGGCCAGCCTCCAGCACCCCAACATTGTGACCATCTATGATAGTGGGATTGCCAAAGGTCAGTATTATTTCGCCATGCAGTACATTGAGGGCAAACCACTGGATGAATATGTGGAATCGGAAAAATTGTCGGTACGCAGGATAATGGAGCTGTTTGAAAAAGTTTGCTCCGGTGTAGCGTATGCACACCAGCGGGGGGTGATGCACCGAGACCTCAAACCCGGTAACATTCTGGTGGATGCCAAAGGCGAGCCCCACATCCTGGATTTTGGCCTGGCAAAGCTAACTAACAGTTCTGAGCAGACCAGTCCGGATATGGCAATGACTTCGATACCAGGCAAAGTTATAGGCACATTGGCCTTTATGTCACCTGAACAGGCATCGGCTCAGCCCGACAAAATCGACGTGCGAACGGATGTCTACTCCATCGGGATAATTCTTTACAAAATCCTGACCGATTGTTTCCCCTATGATGTGAGCGGTTCGATGTTGGCGATATTGCGTAATATCCAGGAGGCCGAGCCGACCAGGCCATCAAAAATCATACGTCGCCTTAACTCGGAGGTAGAGGCCATCCTGCTTAAGTCTTTGACCAAAGAGCCCGCTCGCCGATACCAGTCAGCCGCCCACCTGCAGCAGGACATCGACTATTGGCTCAAAGGAATGCCGATTTCTGCAAAGGCCGACAGTTCAATCTACCTGCTGCGTAAGATAATAACCCGGCACTACTATGCCAGCGCAGTTGTCGCTTTGCTATTGGTAATCGTATTCGGTTTCTCATGCTTTTTATATCAGCTATCCGGCAAATTGCGTGAAAGCAACACAACTCTTAAAGGCACCGTAGAATCACTTAATAAACAGACAGCGCTATTTTCAAACCTTGCCCTGAACGTAAGTTTTAGCGACTTTTTGCAGGCATTACAGGCTGACCGGCTCAGAGAACGCCAAAACTACATCAGGAATTACTACACGAGATACCTTGCTGAAGGAAGCAGGGAAAAAAAGGCCGCAAATTTTTTGTTGGAAGAAAGGCCGTTGGCTGAAAAGGTCACAGAATTCAGACAGGAGATGGCAACAGATGAATCCCTTTTTACAGAGTTCATCATTGCCGAACATTATCTCAAAGACGGTAATCGAGCGGAGGCAATAAAAGCCTATCAGAAGTGCTTGTCATACGATCTTCATTTGAAAAAGAATCGGTGGCTAGCTATGCAGACCAGGAGCAGGTTATATGAATTGGCCAACGAAGAACTCCAGGAAAATGCTTCGCTGACAACTGAGGACCGGGACGTGCAATGAGAAAAAGATTTTCCAATTTTCATCAGGGCTACAGATTTGCCGGCGGTTTTACCCTTATAGAGCTGCTGGTTGTAATAGCTGTAATTTCGCTTCTGATGGCTATGCTGTTGCCGGCACTTGACGCAGCACGCAGGATGGCCAGGCGCACCGTCTGTAAGAGCAACCTGAGACAGATTGCCCTCGGCTGGCAGTCATACACTGACTACTGGGATGGGGCCTTTCGCCAAAGAACAAGCGTTAACCACGATTTTGGCGGATGGAAAGGTACCGGTGGATATGCCCTTGAACGCGAGATCAATAAGCATGTTAGCTTACCCACGAGCATCACGGCAGAAAACAACGCCAAACTGTTTCGATGTCCTGCCGACACAGGTGGTATACCCAGTGTACCCGACGTAGAATCAGCTTATCAGTACTTTGGAAACAGCTATCAGACTAATTGGCTCATTATAGGTCCGAGGACATTGGGTAATACTGATCCTGGCTACGAACCTCTTCGCACTGCATATAACAATCGACGCTTACAACTCAGTGCAGGTATCAGTCTAACAGATGTGACTACTAATCCGACGGTGCTCTTGCTGGCAGGGGACAATAACTGGATTGATGAATGGCTCCCTATCTCAATGTCACCTCACGGGCAGGAATGGCACGGTAAGCCCCGTTACTTCAATATGGCTTTTCTGGATTGCCACGTAGAATTCATAAAAATACGCAAGGGCATCTTTGTAACGCCGGAATACAGCTTGCTGCCATTTCGTGACCTCCATAAGCTGGCCTATAGTGTCCAGCAGGAAATCCCATGACAGATCAAGATCCACGGTCAAATTTCGTAACTCGTTGACTTCTTCCGGTTGTTTTATATAATGCAGTCCATTATGTCAGAGATACAAGACGCTCGAATCAATAATGAAAAAGATGACAATACATATGTGATTGCAGCAGGATTTTTCGGACATACACCCAGGCTTGTATCATTGAACGAGAGGATGTCTCGCTTGGAAATCCCAAAAATTACGATTATTCCGGGGAACGCAACTGAGGTGGCGAAACGTCGGTTTTAATTATTATTTGGCAAAAATCCATTTATTAGGAAAAGACGATGGATGCAATGATAAAAAATATTGAGCCGGTTATGAATCCCGGATCAATTGCTGTCGTGGGCGCGACCAACAGGGCTGGAAGTGTAGGACTTGCGGTCTTCCGCAATATCTTGGATGCCGGATTTCAGGGTCTGCTCTATCCGGTCAATCCGAAAGTTAAATCAGTGCAAAACGTAAGGGCCTATCCCAGGCTGTCGAGTATTCCGGATGAAGTGGACGTGGCAGTCATTATTGTCCCTGCCGAAATTGTGTGCTCTGTACTCGAAGAGGCCGGCCAAAAGCAAGTTAAAGGGGCAATTGTCATCAGTGCCGGCTTCAAGGAAGTGGGCGAGCGTGGAGCCGAACGGGAGAGGCAATTAAAAGAAACGGTTGCGAAATACGGCATTCGGGTAATAGGACCAAACTGCCTG
This sequence comes from Phycisphaerae bacterium, assembly GCA_029858035.1. Classification (GTDB taxonomy): domain Bacteria; phylum Planctomycetota; class Phycisphaerae; order Sedimentisphaerales; family Anaerobacaceae; genus CS2-K091. Next base: position 1,371 of record JAOUFU010000362.1, on the reverse strand, counting down.
GGTGTTATAAATAACAATGAGAAAGTGCGGCTCAATGCCAGTTTTGCCACGAAAATGCCAAAACCAGGGAATATCGCCTTCATTTCTCAGTCTGGTGCCCTTTGCACTGCGGTCCTTGACTACGCAGAAGGTAAAAACATTGGATTCTCCAAATTCGTCAGTTTCGGAAATAAAGCTGACGTTAATGAGATAGACCTGCTCAACTACCTCAAAAACGATCCGGATACGCATGTAATTCTTATGTACCTGGAGGATATTGCTCATGGTCGGGCCTTTCTCGAGACCGCAAGGGAAATTACATGGCAGGCCCACAAACCTATACTGGCGATAAAGTCCGGCCGTTCTGCGGAAGGGGCCCTCGCGGCTGCATCGCATACGGGTTCGTTGGCCGGCTCCGACAGCGCCTACGATGCCATCTTTCGTCAAAGCGGCATCCTCAGGGTAGAGGGCGTTGATGAGCTTTTCAACTGCGCCCTTGCTTTCGCTAAACAACCGATACCAAAAGGCAACCGCATCGCCATCGTCACCAATGCCGGAGGGCCGGGCATCATGGCGACGGATGCCGCCATTCGGCACGACCTTAAAATCGCCACATTCTCCGAGCAGACAAAGCAAAAATTGAAACAGGAGCTTCCTCCAACAGCCAGTATCCGAAATCCTGTGGATGTGATTGGTGATGCGACACACGAGCGCTACGAAGCGGCCATCCGCCACGTTCTAATGGACGAGAATGTGGATGGCGCAATCGTAATCCTTACACCGCAGACAATGACGGATGTCCTTGAAACGGCTGAGATTATCCCACGCGTTGCAAAAAATATCGACAAGCCCCTGCTTTGTTCTTTCATGGGTATCGTCGATGTTTCTGAAGGCATCGAACATTTGGAAGCCAATGGCATTCCCAACTATGCTTTTCCTGAAGCGGCGGCAAGGGCAATGGCGGCTATGGCTTTTTATGGAAATCTCCTGGGCCTCGACAAAAGACAAATACGCAGAGTGGCCGCGGATCGCGACACTGTCACCGAAATCATACAAAGAAAACTGTCCGGAAAGCAAAGCTGTTACCTGCCTGAAAGAGAAGCAAATGAAATTCTTCAGTGCTATGGATTTCCTGTTTTGAAAAGTATTTTACTCACTGATGTCTCGGATGTGGATAAGGCAGCGGATGAAATCGTCTTTCCCGCAGCCATGAAGATTTGTTCTCGGGACATTGTTCACAAGTTCGATGCGGGAGGTGTTCAGCTGAAAATCAAAACCAAGGAAGAGGCACGAAAAGCATTTCAGGAAATCATGGAAAATGTCAAGCGCTATAATCGGTCGGCAAAAATCGATGGCGTCATAATAGAGAGGATGGCAAAACGCGGCGTGGAA
>JAOUFU010000020.1 GCA_029858035.1 Phycisphaerae bacterium | reverse complement strand
CGTGCTGCGCTATACCAATGGAGCTCTGGGAATCATCTACGGCACTACCGCTTCATATCCCGGCCAGTTCAGGCGGTTTGAGATTACAGGCATAAAGGGGACAGTGTTACAAGTGGAAAATTGTTTTACGCTCTGGCGGTTTGCAGACGAGAAACCTCAAGACAGGGAAATCCGCAAGAAATTCGGCCAAATAGAAGGCGGGGGCGGTGTCGCGGACCCGGCCGCAATCACACACGACAACCATACCCGCAACTTCAAAGCCTTTCTCGATACCCTTGAAACCGGCCAAGATTTCTGGATTAGCGGACCAGAGGCACGAAAAGCCGTCGAAGTGATTCTCGCAATATATAAATCCGCCAAAGAGCAAAAACCGGTCACTTTGGCCTGATGTCGTTGTTATAAATCAATGTTGCACAGATGGCTTTAGCAGCACGCTCAGGGATTTTGCGCCCAGGATTGGCACCGAACTTCGCCAAAAAAGGGCGTGCTCCTCGTTTGGACGCAATATGCCGCATATAAATACATCGCCGCAGACCAGCTCTGCCAGTCCTGGCCCTGTGGAGTACCGTCCTGTGCACGTATCCATTCATTAAAGCCGAATTCCACATTCGCTACGCGTGCCGGCCGGTTTAGCTCTGCAAGGGCGACAAGTTTCTTTTCGGCAAGCCGATACTTCCCGGCTGCAACCAGAGCCGCCACATAGAATCCGCAGATAAAAGGCCAGATACCTCCGTTATGATATTCACCCGGCTGATTGTACTTTTCGTACCTCGGCATCCAGTCGGGATCATCCGGCCTTATGTAAGGGAAAAAATTAGGAGGCAAATCAACCGCAAGCAGTTCACTCTCCCTCAACGCTGCACACTCCGTTTCGATCCATTTGATGAGCGAGTTCGCCCTTGAATCGGACGCAATTCCCGAAAGTATCGCAAGACTGTTGCCAAGCAGATCGAAACGCTCGCTCTTGTAGACTTTGAAAGACCATAGTGCATAATAAGGTTTGTACCTAAGAACCAATCCCTCATGCACATGCCGATTTTGCCTGTCACCTTTTATGGTGAACTTGCCCATCTGGTCCTTGAGCTTGGAGGCGCGATCATGCCGGCCATAAAGCCGCAGGTAGATATAAACCAGGGTATTGACAAAAAGACCGTACCCAAAAACCCACTGCTCATCCCGCCAGTCACTCGTGGGCAGCTGGTCCACCATAATACGGTCGGAGGGGCTTTGATATTCCATCCACTGCATGGACTTGTTCACCGCCTGCTCAAGGAAATCTTCCTCACCTGACACCTTTCGATACAGAGCCACACACATAAGAAACAGCGGTGTACAATCACTTGAGCCACGGTCGTCCGTATTGTGAACCAATGAGGGGATATGACCCAAACGGCTCTGGTTCTTTGCAACAGTCTCCAGAGTCTTCCTCAAGCTCTTGTATAGTTTTTTATTTCCGGAAAGCAGAATCCCGAGAGAGGAAATCATCAGGTCGCGGGTATATGGTTCGGGATACCCCCATCCGGCGGTACGCGGCAGACCCCGGAAAGGGCCGTGTGCGTTATGGAGCAATACCTTGATGGCCGCCTGCTTTGCATTCTCAACTATATTCCTGTTGTGTTTATCCATTTATGAAATCCCAAACTTCTCTGAGATAATCTCGACAAATCTTCTGGCTATGACACGATAATCATAGTTTTCTACAACGCGTTTGCGTCCCTCCACACCCATTTTTTGCCTGAGGTCAGGATTCTGCATTAAATCCATAAGATAGTTGGCGATATCGTGTATGCTGGCACGGTAATCGACTGTTCGGGGCCTTTTGAAAACTACCTTATGCCCTTCTTCATAACCGGATTCATCACCCACAACCGCCTCCCTCAATCGGATCTCCTGGGCCACAGAAGCCAAAAATGCCGTTTTGCCGTGTACCAAAGTGTCCAGCATACCCATAGCTTTTATGCCGACAACCGGCTTGCCGCAGGCGTTGGCCTCCACCTGAATCATTCCAAAGCCTTCCAGGCGTGATGGGGCCGCATAAATATCGCACGCGGCTAAGAGATAGGGCATAAAGTTACGCGAAACCCGGCTGGTCGTATACACGACATTTTTATCAATTCCAAGGTGTGTCGCCAATTGAAGGTCTGCAAGATTCTGCTGTTCGGTCCGCGGTTGAGGCCAAACCTTGCAAACATATTTCCAGTCGGGCGCTTTTAAGTCGTTTATCGCCAGTGCCTGCATGACCTCCTGAGCACCTTTTGAAGCGGCGTCTCCACCGATGGTAAGAATCATTATCTGGTCCGGCGCTACACCTAATGCTTCACGAACCGCTGCCACCTTTGGGTCATTTTTGTCCCGGGGCATAAAAGAATCAGTATCACATCCGACAGGAAGCACCTCGATGTTTTTGCCGCTGAGCCCGTCCCGCATATATATCCTCTTGACCCATTTGGATGTGACAAGTATCAAAGGCAGGTCCTCCAGAATTTCCTGGTAATTAGCCATATAGCCGTCTGCTACAAGCCAGGGGACCGCTGAGATTCCATATCTTTGGGGATGCAGAACCAAATGTGGAGCGTGTCCCCAATAACCAACCCCCACCACGACGTCCGGCTCAAACCATCTGTAATACCATTCCTTTTCCTGTGCAGCCTCAAAATTAACCGCATGCGCTTCAATTCCCATCTCTCGAAGCCCCTTGAAAAGCAGGTCTCCCTGAGTGGCCAATCCTCCCGGTGACGGGGGATAGTCATACGAAACAAGCACTTTCATCTTATTAGACTCCTTTTATTCAAGCACGATACACTTTCTAATCACATCTAAAACACCAAAAGGCTTCTTCCTTCGGTGTAGTCTTGGCCTCGAAACTATCAGGACTAAAACCATAAACATTCGTTATAATATTATATTTTTTATGCCAAATTTCATCAGGCAGTTTTATTTTAACATCCGCATCATCAATCGCACGAGGCGGATACTTGCCGCCGCCGTCTTCATAAGCAAACATCCACAACTCTTTTGCAAAAAGCCCCTTACTTTTCCACAAAGCCTTGACAGCTTCTGCCGTCTCCTCATGCCTTCGGTGCCGGGTATACTCCCCACGCAGACCGTGCGTAAAAATCAAATCAAAACTGCCGGACGGCAGCAATTCAAGTATCGCCGCCTGTACTGTACGAGTGTCCAGTGGCGTTTGTTCTGGACCATCGTCAAGATCACCCATTATACCGGCCGCACGCAACCTTTCCAGAACCTTGCAAAACCTGGGGGCCCTGTCCGGATCGCTCTTGCGGCAAAGCGTAATCACGGTCCATTCACTTTCCGGATGCATCAGGATGGTTCCGCCCGCCCACAAAGTCTCGTCATCAGGATGGGCAGCGATAACGGCACAATGTCTGAAATCCCACTTTCGATCCTTTGTTTCCGTTCCGGTCATCGGCCCGACTCCTTTACGGCCTGTCTGTCATTAATGAGGAGAGCTTCATTGCTTTGCAGGTTACTGCCGACAACAAAAAACCCTCAGGTTGTGGGTTGTCCATCCCTGTCATAAGATATTATCGAATTCAGTTTTGCCTTTTGAAAAATTGAGTATTTTTCTCTGGTGAATTTGATTCCCCTGCCCGTAACTATATCTTTTTCCTCTCTGATAAAGTCGATATATTGTAATAAGGCCCAGGCGCTATTATACCATCTCATCTGATATCCCCTCTGGTGGGCCTGTTTTTCCATCAAAAGCCGTCTCTTCTGATTGAAAACAAGATAATCAAGGGCCCGGGCCATTTGCTCGACTGAGGCCTGGCCCGGGTCCACTAAAATACCTCTTGCGTGCCGGCCGATCACAAGACCTTCGGGACATCGTTTATTTGAATGAATTAATTCCACGGCGTATCTAAATTTAGTCGCCACCGCCACCCTGCCCGAACCAAGCGTGTCCGCCAATATACCGCTTGATATTTGCTGCATATTAAGATACGGCAGCAGCATTACATTAGTGGCCCCATAAAATTTCATCAATGTATTCTCATCCAGAAAGGTATCAAGAAAAACTAAATCGTACTCATCAAAGTTGGTCGTACCAAGCTCCTTCACTTTGCACCACCTCAGTTTGGAATCTTCAAGGGCCTGGTTCAGCAAGGCTTGATATTCCTGATACGGTTTCCCGCCGTCGGTTTTTATAAAGTCGGGGTGGCACCGGCCGGGAATCAGGTATATCAGTTTTTTTCTCTGGGCCTCCGTGCAGGACTCATTAAGGAAACGCCCGTAAGCCCGGATGCCATATTGAATCCCCTTGTCGGGAGAAAGAAGCCCGAGAGTTGTGATTAGAAAACGGTTTTCCAAACCATACTCACGCTTTATGGCCAATCGATCATATTGAGAAGGATGCTGCATCCTGATACCGTGGTCAATATGCTTAAGCTTATCAGAAGCAATTCCGTATATATTTGATTCGAGTATGTTAATAGCGCTTTCTGTTGTGACGATAAGTCCATCACTATATCCGGCCAACTCCTGCAAAGTCTTTTTTTGAAGCTCATCAGGCTCATCAAGAACTGTGTGTAGATAAACCAACGTAACCAGGTCTTGTCCACGAAATACCTTTGCCAGATTGATAAAATTGGAACCCTGCCCGTCTTCACCTTTTGCATCCGGGTCAAGGCCATATTCATGCTGCAAAAGTATAACAGTGGGATTTGCACTCTCCCTTGCACGGGTCGATATGTTGACTATTGCATCAGCCCACGATTCAGGAGTATATTGATCTATAGTTAGATCCACCGGAATATCGTAAGGACCGCTACCATTGTCAATTGCCGCAACTCTTATATACCCCACTTCACCAGTAAAGTGGGCAAGAGCCGTGGATAAGTCTCTCGAAAAGGTGCCTATTCCGCACTTACGCGGTGGGTATGTGGAGACAATTCGAATGTTATACGGCATATTCAAATCCTAATATAAAACTGACACATTCACGAAATAGCTGCGAGCACACCATTTACGTAACCGACCGACTCGGCCAAACCCGCGAGGGGATCGTCGGCATCCTTCTCGTATTCAAATGATACGATATCGGCGTAATTGATCTTTATCAGGGTTCTGAGGAACCTGGGGATGTCAATCACGCCCCGTCCGACTTCGACGCCGTGTCCTTTGGCCGTCGCTTCGGTAACATCCTTGATATGAACATCCAGCAGCCGGTCCGCATACTTCTCGGCTGATACCGACGGGTCCACCCCCGCTCGCTGCGTGTGTCCAATGTCGTTGCAAAGCCCGATTCTCTTGTCCAGATTCTTTATTTTTTCGTAAGCACTCGCCGGCGTTGGATACACTTTATCTGTCGGCCCGTGATTGTGAATCGCCACTTTAATATCGTACTCATTAACCTTCTTGTCGACCAGCGGCAGCAACTCTGGCGCCGGCACACCGACAATGACCTTCATACCGGCAGCTTTCGCATACTCAAAGGCACGATTTACGGCAGGCTCTTTATTCATCGAGATTACACCGCCGCCGTAGAGAATCAGGCCGGCCTTTTGAACCTTGGCCACGACTTCCTTGATTTGGGCCGGTGTACTATCCAGCGAAAGGTGAAAGCTCTTGAAGCATATGTATTTCAACCCGACTCTCCTGGTCATCCCCAGGGTCTCGTCCAGCTTGAATTTTCTTAAGGTATATGAAGCCAGCCCCAGTTCAAACAGTCTCTTTTTCCTGATTTCAAATCTTGGACTTCGTATTTCAAAGCGACGCTGCTTCTCCCCTGCCGATGGTTGACTCTGTCCGCACGAGACACCCGCGCCCATCATCGAAGCGGCCATCCCCGTACCGGCTGCACGAAGAAACTGCCTTCTGCTTTGCTCTGACTTCATCATCTCCATTTTCTCCTTTCTGAATACAAAGTTAAGTTTTTCCGGTCGTGAACTGAAGCTCTTCAATATTCCTGAAAGCCACTCTGAATAAAGGATAAAACAATCACCTTTTAGAAGCAAACAAATTCACGTTGCGGGTGGCAAACATTTCTGATATGATTATATCACATACACAAACAATGGAAGACCAAATTTATGGGGCCTCTATTGAAAAGGACGGACGATAAATCGTTGCAAGGCAAAAGAAGCAAAAAAGCAAACCCGCTTACCCGCCGGCAATTTTTAAAAAGCTCGGCTGCCGTCGCTGCGAGTATGGCCTTGGCAACTCCTACTATTGCCGCAGCTCCGGTACTCGGATCTAACAGCCCCGGTAACCGGATTACAATCGGTATGATCGGGATGGGCCGGCAGGCCTTTTATTCGAATCTGAAGCCTTTTTTAAACTCATCGGATACACAGGTCATAGCCGTCTGCGATGTAGATGCATGGAGACTCGACAACGCTCGCAAGGCTGTGGAAAATCACTACGCAAAGGACCGGCGTTCCGATACGTTCAAAGGTTGCTCGGTATATAAAGACTTCAGAGAGCTTCTGGCCCGGACTGATATCGACGCAGTGATGATTTCCACGCCGGACCACTGGCACGTGCCAATGGCTATTGCCGCCGCTAAGGCCGGAAAGGACATCTGCTGCGAGAAACCCCTGACTTTGAGCATCGCCGAAGGCCGTGCCCTCAGCGACACGGTGCGGCGTTACAAGCGCGTGTTCCGCACCGACAGTGAGTTCCGTTCGCACTCATGCTTCCAGCGTGCATGTGAGTTGGTACTCAATGGACGTATCGGCAAGGTGCACACGATTCATACCGGTGTGCCGGCAGGTGACATCGCCTGTCCCCCGCAGCCGATTATTACAGTGCCCGAAGAGCTGGACTACGACCTGTGGCTGGGACCGGCTCCGCTTGCACCATACACAGAGAAACGTGTTCACCCTCCGCATAGCTATGACCGTCCAGGCTGGATGCGAGTCCGGGATTACTGTGAGGGAATGGTCACCAATTGGGGTGCGCACCTGAATGATATCGCCCAATGGGGCAACGGTACTGAACGCACCGGGCCGGTCGAGGTCGAAGGCACCGGCAAGTATCCTTCAGATGGCCTGTGGAATGTGCTTGTGGACTTCGAAATCCGGTACAAGTACGCTAACGGCGTCCGGCTAATCTATAAAATAAACCGGCCATACGTGCGGTTCGAAGGCACAGATGGATGGATAGAAGCCGATTATAATAGTCGCAGTGCGAAAACTCACCCCGAGTCAATACTTAAATCGACCATCAAGCCTGATGAAATCCATCTGCTCTTAAAAGATGAAAAAAGGGATTTTATCGATGCCGTTAAAACACGCGGGCGAACACTGGAGGATGCCGAGGTCGGCCACCGGACCACCTCACTGTGCCAGCTTGGGCACATTGCCATCCAGATTGGCCGAAAGCTAAAATGGGACCCGGACGCCGAACGCTTCACTAATGATGATGCGGCCAACCGCCTTCTTAGCAGGCCGATGCGAAGTCCCTGGCGTTTATAGCAAAACCAACCTTTTGACGAGGATTGAGACTATGAAAAGAAGAAGAAGCAAAAAGCCAAATGTACTAACCCGACGACAGTTCCTGAAAAGTTCGGCAGTTACCGCCGCTGCCCTTACGTGGCCGGCAATTGTTCCGGCCTCAGTATTCGGAGCCAACCCACCGAGTAACCGTTTCACGGTGGGCTGCATCGGCGTTGGCCGGATGGGTCTCGGTGATTTGCGAGAGATTCTTGGATTCAAGCAGGCACAAATTGTCGCCGTATGTGATGTCGATTCCAAAAGGGTAAAGCACGCCAAACAGCTCGTTGAAAACCATTACAGTAAGCAAAGCCAAAATGGCACCTACAAAGGCTGTGCGACTTATGGAGATTTCAGAGACTTGGTCGCAAGAATGGATATCGACGCCGTCTCAATCGCAACACCCGACCACTGGCACGCCCTGCCTGCAATCGCCGCTGCTAAGGCCGGAAAGGACATCTTCCTGCAGAAGCCCCTTACTCTGACAATCCAAGAGGGCCGTATGTTGAGTGATACGGTCCGTCGATATGGACGCGTCTTTCAGGTCGGAAGCCAGCAGCGCTCTGATTCCAGGTTTCGCCAGGCTTGCGAGCTGGTTCGCAACGGACGCATCGGCAAGCTGCAAACGGTAAAAGTTGGCTTTGGAACAGACCCTGCCACAGGACCGCAGCCGCCGATGCCGGTCCCAGAGGGTCTCGATTATAATATGTGGCTGGGCCCTGCGCCCTGGGCTGAATACACAGAAATGCGCGTCCACCCCCAAAACGATTATGGCCGGCCGGGATGGCTGCGTATCGCAGACTACGGCGCTGGTATGATTACGGGCTGGGGCAGCCACCACAATGACATCGCACAGTGGGGGATGGGGACCGAATACACCGGGCCCGTGGAAATCAAAGGACAGGCCGAATACCCCAAAGACGGTCTCTGGGACGTGCACGGCGCGTTTAGCATCGAATATATCTACGCCAACGGAGTCAAAGTCACCTGCACCGACACCGGCAGGAACAAACAAGGCATCCTTTTCGAGGGTTCGGAAGGCTGGATCTACGTCAAGCGTGGGCAGCTCGACGCAAATCCGAAATCGCTGTTGACCTCGCCCATCGGTCCGGATGAATTACAACTCTACAAAAGTAACAACCACAAAGCAAATTTATTCGATTGTATAAAGTCACGAAAGGAAACCATCGCTCCCGTTGAGGTGGCCCACCGCTCCTGCAGCGTTTGCCTGCTCGGCGAGATTGCCATGCGGCTTGGCAAAAAGTTAAAATGGGACCCCGAACGGGAACGATTCACCAACGATGACCAGGCGAATCGGATGCTCTCCAGGCCAATGCGCAGCCCATGGCACCTGTAAGAAAAAAACATAAACAAGAGGATGAGATGAACATTTGGACGAAATTCGTTGCAGTTATATTGATAGTTACCGGGTGCAGTATTTTGGTCCCGGCAGTCCTTGGGACTCCTTACGGAGAATTGGATGCTTCCGCTCAAGTGACTGGGCAACAAGTGGCGGCGAAGATCGAGAAAGACAAGGTTATAGTCACCGTCGGTGACAAGCCCTTCACATGCTATAAGTTCTCTGCGACGCAGAAGTACCCATACTTCTGGCCGGTCAACGGCCCTGCGTCGGGTAAGGCCATCACGACCGAGACATCGCAGCCCTATCCGCACCATCATTCGCTGTTCTTCGGCTGCGACAGAGTCAATGGGGGCAACTACTGGCAGGAAGGAAACGAACGCGGCCAAATCGTCTCGCAGGGGCCAAAGCTCATCGAGGCTTCTGGCGATCGCGTCGTCTTCACTGATAAATGCCTCTGGCAACAGCCAGGAAAGGAACCGATTATCCTCGACCGTCGACGTGTTGTTATGACCGCACCAAACGAAACCATTCGGTTTATAGATTTTGAAATCAGCCTTGAGCCGTTGACGGATATCCGTATTCTGAAGTCAAACCATGCGCTGTTTTCAGCGCGTGTCGTGCCCGAGTTGAGCGTGAAATCCGGCGGCACGCTGGTCAACGCCGAGGGTAAAACCACCGAAAAAGAAACTTGGGGCGTCTCTTCATCGTGGTGTGACTACAGCGGCACACGGGATGGTATTACTGAAGGCATCGCCATTTTGCAGCATCCGAAAAACCGCTGGTTCCCTGCAAAATGGTTCACACGCGACTACGGTTTCTTCTCACCGACACCGATGAACTGGCTTAAAGACGGCCGTCTGGATATGGCAAAAGGCGAAACGCTAATACTCCGTTATCGAGTAGTTGTCCACACCGGCGATGCAAAAACATCAGGAATAAAAAGGATATTCAAACAATACGAGCAAGCCGCCGAGCCATCACTCGTGCCTCTATCCACGACTCGCTAATCATGTTCCCAGCAGTTCTCGCCACCGGCGACCGTCAGTTTCAATAAGACTATCGGCCGCAGGAAAGCTGGAACTGCCCGCAGGATATTCGTAAGGGGCTGCATCATCATTTTGCCAGGCTTCAAGCACAGGCGTCAATAATCCCCAGGCCGCTTCCACGCCATCCTGCCTCGTAAAAAGTGTCTGGTCTCCAATCATGCAATCCAGCAGTAACCTCTCATACGCTTCGGGCATATCAATCCCAAAGACGCTGCGGTAATTGAAATTCATATTCAATGTACCCATGCAGATCTTTGAGCCGGGTCGCTTCGCCTGAAAACACAGCCAAATGCCTTCTTCCGGCTGTATCTGTAATACAAGAATGTTTGACGGTATGTCGTCAAGGCCGGCCGAGATAAACATGGAATGCGGAACCTGTTTGAAAGTGATGGCAATTTCCGTATTCTTACCGGCAAGTCGCTTTCCGGTCCGCAGATAGAAAGGAACGCCCTTCCATCGCCAATTGTCAATAAACACCTTCGCAGCAACAAACGTCTCCGTCCTGGATTCAGGATTTACGCCCGGCTCCTCACGATACCCAATAACTTTCTCGCCGTTTATCGAACCCGGGCCGTATTGACCCCGCACAATAAAATTATCCAACTGGTCCACATTAAACGGGCGAATCGAACGTAGAAACTTGACCTTCTCGTCCCGAATATGGTCTGCTTCGAAGGATATCGGCGGTTCCATCGCAACCAAAGTGAGCATTTGAAGCATATGATTTTGAAATATGTCACGAAGAGCACCGGCCTTGTCATAATAGCTCGCTCGATGCTCAACTCCAATCTTCTCAGATATAGTGACCTGAACACTGTCGATATAATTACGGTTCCAGAGCGGTTCATAAATGATATTGGCAAAACGAAACATCAAAATGTTTTGAACCGTTTCTTTGCCCAGATAATGGTCGATGCGATATATTTGTGACTCGTCAAAACAGCCATGGATTTTATTGTTCAATTCAACAGCACTTTGTAAACTAAAGCCAAAGGGCTTCTCTACAACTAACCTGAAACGTTTCGAATCAGGCTCACTGCGGCTTGAAAGTCCTGCCGAGCACAGACGCTTTACAATCGTAGCATATAGAAATGGAGGCACAGCCAGGTAAAAAACAACAGCACCGTCTACTTTGTGCTTTTTGTCGTATTCAGCCAGCTTAATTTTGATACTCTCATAAAACGATGCATCACTGTAATCACCGCTTATATAGTAGAGCTTGTTGATAAAAGGCGCAATCGCTTTCGCTGAACTATCACCGGACTCTTCCTGAATTGCCTGCTCTGCAACCTGCCTGAACTGTTCATCTGAAAGCTCTTTTCTGCCGCAGCCCAAAAGATAGAACCGCTCGTTCAACAGGCCGCGTTTAAAGACCTCGAAGAGACTAACAAGCAATTTCCTGCGGGCCAGGTCTCCGGATGCCCCAAAGACCACCATCGCTGTTGGCCGAGCAGCTATCTCCGCACAGATAATGTCCTTTTGCGCTACTGTTGGTCGGATTTCCGGCATAGCAATTGTTCCCTGCCTTACATCGCTGAGAATTACTCGAAATTAAATCTGTACCTTGTTCAGGATTTTAATCGTCAAGTATCTCGAACTCATCTTTGCCGGCCCCACAATCAGGACAGGTCCAACCATCCGGCAAATCTTCAAAAGCAGTGCCGGCCTCCACGCCATTATCGGGGTCACCTACAGCCGGGTTGTAAATGTATCCACATAAAAGACATTTGTATTTCTTCATATTCGTAATTCCTTCCTTTAGTTTTGCTGCTGATTTTGTCTTGATATATGTTGCAGCAGTTTTAGGCGTCCTGCCATGTTTTATATCACGATAGTAGGTGTATGTCATGGGTTCTTTATCTTCATCGAGCGTCTCGCAGGCTACGATTCTTGCAATAAATAACGTGTGTGTTTCAACATCAATACTTTCGGTAACTTCAGCCTCGATGAAACCTAAGGTGTTATCCAAAATTATAGGGCTGCCCGTTTGGCCTGTCTTGTAATTTACCTGCTCAAATTTGTCTGCTTCCCTGCCGGACCTGAATCCGAATTTTCCGATAAAAACCATCGGTGCTTCCTGCGAAAGAATAGATACGGTAAAGACCCTGCTGTCGGTAATATATTCATGGGTCAAGCACTGCCTGTTGACACTAACTGCTACCATTGGCGGTTCGGGCGTTATTTGAAAGACGGTATTAACAATACAGCCGTTAAATCTACCGTTCTTCCTGGAGCTGATAATGCACATCCCATAACTTAGTTTGAACAGCGATTCTAAATCTAACATCAACATCTCCCGGGACACTTTCGCCATTGACAACCAGGCCGGGCCGGAATTTGCTCACTATTTCAAAGCCGACAGCTTTTCATTCAAGATGGCAATATGGCTAAATTCCTCCCTGACAATCGCCTCGACCTTGTCCCTGCCGGCTCTTGGCGGCACACACTCTTTCAAACCGGCATAGAATGCGATAGATTCTTTTTCCATGCCGATAGCTATCTCCAGGATGCCCACTGCTGTTTCCTGACCTTTTAGCTGCTCGGTAGCCTCAGCTTTCACGTTAAAGACTTCCCCATCCGCAATCACGCGCAGATACATCTGCACTTCCCCCCCCGGGTCAAAAACCTTCGGGTCCTCTTCCCGGCCCGAAAGCCGGGCCCGCATATCTGCAAAGGTCTTCTCGTGCTCGTCCTCCATAGAAGCAAGGTCAAGAAGGACCTGGCGGATTGCAGGGAATTTTTCTGCTGCAGCACGGTAAAACTTCGCGCCGTTTCTTTCGATTTGCTCTGCCATCTCGAAGACTTCATCCGCGTTAAAAGTAACGCCCATTATTGTCCTCCTCCTGCTGCCGGCGGCGTAAACACCCGCTGACCCATCTCGTTATCAAGCATATACATCCCGCCCGGCGCTTCTGCCATCAGCTTAAGTTTTTGTACTATTGCGTCCGCATTGCTTTCCTCTTCAACCTGCTCATTGACAAACCACTGCAAAAACATATTCGCCGCGTGGTCTTTTTCTTCAATCGCCAGGTTTACCAATCCATTAATCAAGCCGGTCACTTTCTGCTCATGCCCGTAAGCAGCTTCAAAAGCAGCTAATGGTGATTTCCATTCGGTTTGCGGTTCGTCTATCGATTTCAATATGACCCTGCCGCCGCGTTCGTTTAAATAGTCGTAAATCTTCATTGCATGTACAATCTCTTCCTGTGTTTGCACTCTCATCCAGGTGGCAAAGCCGGGCAAATTTATGGACTTAAAGTATGCGACCATCGACAGGTACAAGTAAGCCGAGTAAAGCTCCGCGTTAATCTGCTCGTTCAGGGCGTCCTGCATTTTCTTGCTGATCATCTCTATTTACCCTCCCACATACCATGCTTGTTGCATAGTTCACGTGCTGTGATTTGACCTGCCTCCACGGCAAATTCCGCTTCAGGTGCATCACCGGGATTGAGGAACTGCCGGTACGTCTTGCCGTCGGCAATAACTTCGATCCATTCGATATAGTGTTCGGCCTCCATTGGGTGAGCAACACTGCCGACTTTAACTTTGACTCCGACATCAATTTTTTCAATCACCGGCACGTGCTTTTCCTTGCCCTCATCGGCGGTTTTTGCTGTAAGGTTATCCATTAGCTGACCACAGCAAACCATCCCACCGGCGCCGCCGTGAAGCACTTCCACGATATTACCGCACATCATACATTTGTAAACTTCAAGTTTCTTAGCCATAATTTTTCCCCTTTCAGTTTTCTTACAATTATCTTCTTATGCTTAATATTCATACCTACCAGACCTGTGGTCATTTGGACTCGTTACCATAATTACAATCCCGACTTTTCCATAATGAAAAGAAGGGCGACTATCGCTGCACATACTATCATTATTACCAGCCACGCGTTTACCTTCAACAACTGCGGCAGAGAAAGTTCACCAAAATATCCGGTTTTCAGAATCCTTTTCTGCAATTTTGGAAATATCGCCGCAAAAATACCGGCACCGATAAGCATTCCCACGATACCTCCGAATATCGCATCGAGGGCTCCCTGGCCGGCTGCTCCCGCAACCGTGCCCGGGCAATAACCAAGAAGGCCGAATCCAATACCAAAAATCAATCCACCTATCACATTCTGCCCCAAAGAGCCGGACTTGAGATGCAAGCGGGCCATTTTCAGGCTTTTCAGCAAGTGGACTCCAATCATACCGGTTACCACGGCAGAAAGCATAATTTTGACAACCGTAAAATCCTGCAGAAGTAACTGACCTATAATCACGTCATACCTGGTCACGCCGCCTTTTTGCAACAGGAAACCAAACACAATCCCAATCAGCAGTCCAAGACAAAGCTGAAGTCCTTTTTTTGTATGAATCGCTTCTAACACTTGAACGCCTCAATCCTAACCAGGAAAAACTCTAAAAATTAACATCGCTGTTGCAATGCCGCCAATAAAAAAACATATTGCCGCTAACCAGCTGCTTACCGCCAACTGAAGCATCCCGCTGATTCCGTGTCCACTGGTGCAGCCTCCCGCCCAACGGGCGCCAAATCCCAGGAAAATTCCACCGATAAGTGCGACTATCCACCTTATGAACACAGTATCACCAACAGATGCTTCCCACTTAGGGGGTATCCAATTAAACTGAAATTGGCCGGAAATTTTTGCCGAGATGAAAGCACCAATTATTATGCCCAAAACAAGCATAAATTCCCAGGTAATCGTGGGCGAAAACTGCCTGTAATATGGCCTTTCCTCGACCTTCTTCCCTCTAAATAACTTCTCAATCATT
The DNA here is from genome assembly GCA_029858035.1 of Phycisphaerae bacterium. GTDB lineage: Bacteria > Planctomycetota > Phycisphaerae > Sedimentisphaerales > Anaerobacaceae > CS2-K091. The sequence goes on along the minus strand of JAOUFU010000020.1, from coordinate 5,481 downwards.
CCACTGGTACGAACAAACGCAGTTGAACACCCGAGTGGATGGTCGGACAATACAAACGACAACCAGCTTAATATCCCTATTCCAACACCCACAACATAAGGTGACCACTGTTCGAGCCTAAGCCATTCCATATTTTCCCGGTTCCTTTGTTAAGCCGTTCACTTGCCCGTAAAAGCCGGTATATGTGGGGCTACACAGATCGGACATTCCCCCGAATATCCCGCGGCACTATAGCCGGTCATACCCCCCGCAACATTGTAAACATTCTTGAATCGCCGCTGTTTGAGAATACTGGCGCCAAGACTTGAGCGGTGTCCGGTGCTGCAAATCAAAACAATCGGCTTATTCTTATCCAGCTCCTTATAACGTGTTCGCAGGTCAGCCACAGGAATATTGACCGCTCCCCTGATATGACCACTTTCATACTCACGAGGAGCACGAACATCAACAAGAATCATCTCCTCTCCTTTAGTAGTCATCACATAAAGCTCTTCGGCGGATAGCTGCCGGACATGAGCCGTCGACAAACCCTCTACCACCCATGCAAACATCCCTCCCTCCAGATAAGCCACCGCTCTATCGAGACCTACACGTTTGAGCCAGACAGCAGACTCCTGGGCCTGCTCAAAGGAGTTGCCTATTATCAAAATATCTTTTCCGGGAGGCAGAATCCATCCTGCAAAAGTCGCAAAGTTACCGCCAAAGTCAATATGATAGGCACCGGGCACATGCTGGCCTCCAAAAGTTTCATAAGCTCGAATATCGACAACGACAGTCTTATTTGAGTCAGCCATTTTCTTAAATGTCCGGGCATTAACCCGAGTGAGCACCGGAAGTGTCCGAGTTAAGGCGGGCCCTTTGCCGTTTATCGCGCTGCATCGGCTAAAATGGTCGGGCGCACCGGGCATATTCGTAGTAAGAGATTTGATAAACTCCTCTCTTGTATTTATCTGCAAAGCCGCATTATATTTTCTCTCGTATCCGATAGTACTTGTGCGTTTGGCACCCATAGCCCTTCCACACAAAGACCCGGCTCCATGGGCAGGATATACTTCGCAAAAATCAGGCAATTTCAGCAGCTTGTTATGCAGGCTGTTATAGAGTTTCGAAGCCAATACCTTTGCTTTGCCCGGGAACAAATCCGGCCGCCCGACATCGCCAACGAAAAGAGTGTCACCGCAAAAAACAGATACCGGCTCTTTTCCGCGGGCTTTATCAACTACGACGTAACTAACGTGTTCGGGAGTATGGCCGGGCGTTTCCAGGACCTTTATTTGCATGTCCTCTATCTTGAATGTGTCCCCCTGCTTGACAGGGGTATGCTTGAAAGAACATCGAGCGGATTTCGAGGTGTAAATAGCAGCTCCCGTTTTTTCAGCCAGGTCGAGGTGCCCGGAAACAAAATCTGCATGAAGATGGGTCTCAAAAATATGGGTAATTTTCATGCCCATATCCTTGGCTGCCTGTAAATAAATCTCAACATCCCTGCGAGGGTCAACAATAGCACAGGTGTTTGAGCCGCCAAGGAGGTACGAACTATGGGCCAGCCCCTTGACAAAAAATTGTTGGACTATCATAACAGCCCCCTTTCATTAATCAGCAATTCCAAGCTCCTTGTGCCTTGCCAGGATTTGGTCGGCCAATTTGTCCAGGGCCGTAAAATCATCATCTTTAGGACAGCCTTTTGCTGCGACCGGCTCAAGCAGCTCCACTTTGAGGTTTGAAAGTAGACCCGTGAGTTGTTCGACCATCCTGCCACCCCATCCGTATGAACCGATAATTGAAGCGAATTTGGTCTTTGGCCTGAGTGCGTTCGCCAAAATCGCAGCGTATGCAGCCATCGGATGTGCGCCTGCCAGAACAGTCGGAGAGCCAACCACGATTGTCGCTGCATCGACAAGAGATATCGCCAGCTTGCCGATGTCCGTTGCCGAAAGTTTGAATTGCCTGACGGTTATGCCTCTTTCAATCAAAGCATCTACAAAATGCTCAACCATTTTCCTTGTGCTGTCGTGCATGGAAACATACGGCAGAACAACTTCATTCTTGACCCGGTCGCTGATCCAATCTTGATAAGCATTGATAATAAACTCCGGCTTATCGTAGACAGGGCCATGGCTTGGAGCAATCATTTCGATTTCCAGAACCTGTATTTTTTCGAGATTCTTTATTATTTGTCCTCGGAAAGGCATCATTATCTCGGCGTAATACCTCTTTGCGGCTTCATAAACAACCGCCTCGTCATCCACAAACAGGCTGCTCGTCGCAAGGTGCGAGCCGAAGAAATCGCACGGAAACAATATTTTGTCTTCCTGAAGGTATGTCCCCATGGTCTCGGGCCAGTGGACCCACGGAATATATACGAACTGCAGCGTCTTATCGCCCAGCGAAAGTGTTTGCCCGTCTTCAATCGTAACAAATTTATCATCAGCAATATTCAATAAGTCAATAAGCATCCCCTTGCACTTGGCGTTTGTTACTACCTTTGCATCGGGATAGAGCATTAATATATCCGGGATGCTGCCTGAGTGGTCCTGCTCACCGTGGTGGGCAACAACATAATCAATTCTATCAATCCCAACTTCGACAAGATTATCTATCAGCACATCGGCTTTTGCCGGGTCGACTGTGTCAAGAAGGGCCGTTTTCTCGCTGCCCTTTATCAGATATGCATTGTAGCTCGTGCCGTCAGGCAGCGGAATCAGCTCGTCGAACAACCTCCTGTCCCAATCAATCGCCCCCACTGCGTAAACGTTCGGCTTCAGTTCTCTCATCCTGTGATGTCCTTTACCGCCTGTAGAACCGCTTCATAATCCGGCTCATTGGTCAATTCGTTCACCATCTGGACATACCTGACAACCCCTTCTTTGTCCACTACGAACACCGCTCGCGCAAGAAGTCGCAGCTCCTTGATTAGAACACCGAACGCATTGCCGAACGACGCACCGCGATGGTCCGAAAGGGTCTGCACATTTTTCACATCCGCAGCCCCACACCAACGCTTCTGAGCAAATGGAAGGTCCATGCTGATAGTCAACACAACCATGTCATCACCGAGATTTACGGCCTCCTGATTGAACCGGCGCGTCATCGTGTCGCACACGGAGGTATCCAGAGATGGCACAGATGAAATGATACAGATCTTGCCCCGGAATGACGAGAGCTTAACCGGCGACAAATCATTTGCAAGAACTTCAAAATCGGGGGCCGGCTCACCAACCTTCAGTCCTTTACCCACCAAGGTCAATGGCTGGCCCTTCATCGTAATTATACCTTTTCGCTCTTCCATAATCGCCCCCTTGTAAATTTCTTAGTAATTGGTCGCTTCCAGTTCGTAATAGCTCTTTGGATGGGCACAGGCCGGGCATAATTCCGGTGCTTCCGGCCCTTCGTGCACGTAGCCGCAATTCCTGCAAACCCACCTTACGCTCTTTTCCCGCTTGAACACCACACCGTCGGTTATATTCTTTGTCAGGGCATTATATCGCTGCTCGTGTCGTCTTTCAGCAACTGCTATGCTCCTGAAGACCGCAGCTATTTCAGTAAAACCTTCCTTCTCTGCCGTCTCGGCAAAGCCCGGGTACATCTCCGTTTGTTCGTAATGTTCACCCGCTGCCGCCGCCTTCAAATTCTCAACTGTTTTGCCGATAACACCGGCCGGAAATGCCGCGGTAATCTCAACTTCGCCGCCTTCCAGGAATTTGAACTCACGCTTGGCATGTTCTTTTTCCTGGTCCGATGTTTCAGCAAATATAGCCGCTATTTGTTCATAACCTTCCTTCTTGGCCTGGCTGGCAAAATAACTGTAACGGTTTCTCGCCTGAGATTCGCCCGCGAACGCAGCTACAAGGTTCTTTTCCGTCTGTGTACCTTTAAGACCCATTCATAATCTCCTTTTATACAAATAATTAATATTTCTTAAAAAGCTATCTTTTCTTCCGGAAACCTATTTACACATATCACAAACACCTTCGAAGTAGACGGTCTTTTTCAATACGGTGAACCTTCTGCTAATGTTCTTCGGAACTTCAATATTGTCAAATGGCTTGTAATGAAAGTCAAAAATCCTCTTGCACTTTACACACTTGAAATGCTGATGAGTTTCGAGTTTGCCGTCGAATCTCTTCACATCGCCTGTACCCTCAACAATCGAGGCTGCACCAATATCGGCCAAAGTCAAAAGGGTTCGATTGACCGTATCAAGCGATATGTTGGGAATCACCTCCCTGACCTTGCGAAAAACCACCTCCGCCGAAGGATGCTGCTCAGTTTCAATCAGCACTTTATATACGGCCATCCGCTGGGGCGTAATTTTCAGCCCCGCCTCACGACACTTGGCCCGCAAGGCTTCCATTTTCTCTTTCAGCATGTCTTTTTTCCCTCTACCTCTACTGCCCGACATAGTCGTGTCCTAATGAAAGCAATAGCAATTTTTCAAATCGATAATTCCGGAACTCCATCAATTATATCTCATCCAGGACACGCTGAACAGAAAATTTAACCATATTTATACTCGTCTTTCAAACTGATTTTTCCTCGCTAAAAACGGCGATTTGCCGGGGGCGCAACAATCCTCCATTGGACGGTCAAAAATGGAGCCACCCTCCTCCGGATGGCTCCGTTATGGGAGAAACAAAACCGGTCTTACTTTTAGGTACAGTTTGCAACGACGACTTTGATTTACAAAATACAGGGCGAAAATCCTCATTTCTCCAATTCTCAGATTGTCAGTTAGGATGCTCCACCCGTATTCATTGGTCAAATCGCATTCGCAAGTCATATAGTAACAGTAAAACGGTTTTCGAGCTTACGTCAAAAGTTTTCCAGTTCCTTTTGACATTGCTCGTACCTATTACGATATAGTATTGACTACTATTTGTCAACACTTTTTTCAAAGATTTCTCAAAAATTTTACCTATAGCTCATAAGTCTTTGCCGCAAAAAAGCCTGCGCATCCCGGCAAAATTCAATCCCCCCAAAACATACTGTGCAGTTTGACCCTACCCCAGCCCTAACCGGAGCAAAAGTGACTCCTAAAAACATCTGAACGTATACTTTCGCGAGTTTGCAAAAACCAAACTTTCTCAGTCAAAAAGTTACTACTGTATTCAATATCTATAACTACTTTTCAGATTTAACACCGAATATATGGCTGCATGTAACTCTCATTGATATAATATCTTAGAGGATTACAGCCAATTATGGTGTTCTCTTAATGCCAGGAAAAATTTTCCCGCTTTTTCCGATTCCATACTATAATGGCAGAAATGCTATTATTGATCTACAGTGCAGGCCGACCTTGCCTTTCCAAATAGGATATAGAACATTATGCTAAAACAGCCGAAGTTAGGTAATAGTTCAGAGGTACAATATAGATATGAGTGCTGATTGCAATCGAAGCCCTGTTCTCGTCTTGGGAATAGGCAATATTTTGCTCCGTGACGAGGGTGTAGGCGTGCGTGTGATAGAGCAGATGCGGGA